>NZ_MOWP01000044.1:0-76037 GCF_001983215.1 Frankia sp. CcI49 | reverse complement strand
TGGCCGGGCCGCCAAGCCCAACCGATCCTGGCAAGACAGATCCTCGTAAGATCGTCTGTCATTGCCAAAGGAATTTCCCACCACAACCAGAACATTAAGCCCTGGCCATGGACGGGGGTTCAAAACTAAATGGCACTGACTATTCGGTACGCTGTTGAGTTCTCAAGGAGCAGATGCAACCGGAGGTGCYTTTCGGCGTTTCCGGTGCGTCTTCAACTTACTCGGTATTTCCGGCCGGTGTCAAATCGCCGTGTTTCGCGACTTTCCGCCCTGCMTTTGCCTCATCCGGTCCGGCCTTTCGGCCCCGGCTGYGGCGACTCGGTTAAAGTACCGGGTGTTTCGGGCTTGTGTCAAATCGCCGTGTTTCGCGATTCTGCCATTTTGCCTTTGCCTCATCCGGTTCGGCCTATCGGCCCCGGCTGCGGCGACTCGGTGAAGTTACCGATGCTTTCGGGTTTGTGTCAAATCGCTCCGGACTCGCCGGCGACTGCCACTCTTTCCAACCTTACCGCACTGTTTTCGGGCTCTGTCCTCGGGGGGTCTGCGCCCCCTCGGAGGATCCTGGGCCCGTCTACATCTCAGGCCCGATTGGTCCCGATCACGCGGTGAGACAGGACTATACACGAGGATGCCGGAGGTGGTCGGAGCCCCGTCCGCTCTCGCTCGGTGGGCGCGTCGTGGCCTTGCTCGCAGGTGCGCTGAAGAGGCCACAGGCAGGACTCATCCGACACTGCCCTCGTCCACTGCCCTCGTCCTGGCGCGCGCCGCCGACGCCACCTGGGAGGAGGGGCCACTGGCACAGCCGGCCCCGTCGACCAGGTCGCATCGACACTGCCGGCGCCCCGGATCGGGCGCGGCAGCCAGGGTCCACGACCTGTCTCCGGTCTCGGGCCACGCACCGCTGAGGGAGGACTACTGAGGACTGAGGAGAGCCGGGGACGGCTGTCGGGCTTGCCGGTCGGGCTCCGGTCGCAGGCACTGCGGACGATCGGAGGGGGCGCCCGCGTACACCGACTCAGGCGTCACCTTGGTCAGCGACCTCGCGCGGAGATTCAGCGTTATATGGCGATGAGCGTCACGTCCGGCTCTACACAGGCCACCACCGGTGGCAGGCCGCCACCGGTGGGATGCCGAGCTTCTCCGTACTCGACCTTTCGATCTCGTTACTCACTCCCGACGACCGGGCCCGCAGCCGCGCAGCCGATCGACCCAGCGCGGTGCGTCCAACGTGTGACCGCCCGCACCATGGTTGGAGAGGGAATGCCGATGCAGGTGAGTGCTGGCATCCGGCGTCGGCCGCGGACTCCGCCGTCGAGCCTCCGAAGGTGACCGCCATGAGAGATCCGCGAGGCCTCCGACCAGGACCATTGCACGAAACGAGGCCAACACGCGACCACACGGGGTCTCCCCATCCACGATCTCTGTCGGTAAGGCGACATCACCGGCCCGATAGGGTGCCATTCGGGTCGGATGCGCTGTCGCTAGCCTCTTCTCCACAGGTGCCGTGAACGGATGAGGCCCGGGCCCGGCACGGGGGTGTGGGGGAATGCGCAGTCTTCGGCGGGGGCGCTCGCTTCGTGCCCTGTCAGCCGCAGTGGCCGCGTCGGTCGTGGCAGTGACGTTGCTCGGCTTTCTTGGAGCGAGCCCGGGCACGGCGGTCGTACAGCTCACCGACGGTGGCTCCTGGCTGTGGAGCACGGCGAAGGGCTGGGTAACCCACATCAACGGTCCCGCCGGCGCACCTGATTTCAATGTGGAGCTGGCAGCTTCCCGGGGCCATCGGGTCGAGCTCACGCAGGACGGCGTTTCCGTGCTGGTCACCGACCTGGAGACGGGCGTGGTGAACCGCATCGACCCGGCGACGATGGAGCTGGTGTCGAGATCGTTCGGGCAGTCCGGGCCGGTGCGGGTGGTGGCGCTGGGCGAGCTCGCCTATGTCATCGAGACCGCTACCGGCACGGTTACCCGGATCGATCCGCGGACGCTCGACATCATCGGTGAGCAGGTCCTGCTCGGCACGCCGGTCACCGGTGCCGGTCTCGACGCCGACGGAGTTCTGTGGGTTGCCCTCGCCAGCCGCGGGGACCTCGTCGCGATCCGGGACGGGCGGGTGACGACGACTGTTTCGGTGGCCGCACCGGGCGCCGGGCTGACGATGACGGTGGCTGCCGGGCGCCCGGTCGCCGTGGATGCCGACAGGCCCGCGCTGGTACCGGTCGCGTCGCAGGGCCTGGGCAGGACCTCGGGCCAGGCGGACGAGGGCCTGGCGGCGGAGCGACCCGTGGCTCTCCCGCCGCCAGCCGGACCGGGCCGCCTGCTGGTCGTCGCACCGGCGGTCGAAGGCCGGGTCGTGCCCGTACTGGTCGCCGGGACCTCGACGGTGCTGCTCATCGACCTGGCGGCGGACGACGGCCGTGGCTCGGTGCGGCCGATCGAGCTGGCCGGTCAGCGGCCGTCCACCGAGCTGGGCGCACCGCTGATCGCGGCGGGACGGTTGTACGTGCCTGACAACGGGTCTGGCCAGGTACTCGTCTATGACCAGGTGGCCGGGCGGTTCGACGAGCCGATCCACCTCTCCGGCGGCCCCGGGATGCTGACGCTTTCCGTTCGCAACGGCACGGTGTGGGTGAACGACGCGGACGGAACGAACGCCGTCGCGGTGGATCCCGACGGCCAGCGCCGCCGCGTCGACAAGTACGCGCCGGAGGCGATGGTGCCCGTGGTCGACGCCAGCGCCAAGGCCCCGCCTCCGCCGGTCACCGTGCCGTCCGCGACACAGCGTCAGCTTCCACCGCCCGAGCGGAGGAGCCAGCCACCAGGTCCCGATTCGCCGGCTGTTCCCGACCAGCAGGCAGCTCCGCGACCAGTGCCGGACCCGACGGGCACACAGCCGCCGCGGCCGCAGCGGCCAGTGACAACACCGCCTGTGCTTCCGCCTCCAGCCAGGACGACGACATCGCTTCCGGCACCTCCGGGCGCGCCGTCGGTGAGCCTCGTCTCCGGGTCAGGCGCGGTCGTCGTCACCGTGATGGCGGGGGCCGGCGGTTCCGTGACCCAGTTCACAGTGACGACCAGTGCCGGTGGTACAAGCGTTCTCCCTGGTCCCGGCCCGGCCACGACGACGGTCGAGGCGGCCGGCTGCCAGCAGGTTGTGGCGACTGCCACCGCCACCGGCCCGGGCGGTACATCGGTGGTCTCCGCGTCCTCGCAGGCGCTCAGTTGTGTTCCACCGGGCCCGATCCAGGACGTCCTGCTCACCGGGATYGGGCCCGGTGGCAGTAACCACTCCGTGAACATCAGCTGGGAGCCGCCCGCAGACGCCGGCGGCACAGTCGAATACGTGGTTACGGAGTCGAATTCCTCTGCGGGCAACTCGGCGCCTCGCACCTATACGACGACCACTCGGGTCGTGACCGGCTTCATGGCGCAGCCGGGCTATCGGACAGTTGTCATCACACCCAGGAACGGGGCTGGACTCGGGCCGAGCACGACCATCGACGAGAACAACTTCACCTCATATCCCTACCGCAGTTCATATGTTCCGCCGTGACCAGCCCATCCACAGGGAATCCGGTAGGCGAAGATGAATGGGAGGAACGTGTCCGACAGTCAGGATGAGGGCGCTGGGCGGGAGTTCGCCGCGGCCTTCCAGCGTGTGSTCGACAATGTCGAGCTGGTGGTCCGGGGCAAGACCGAGGTGGTGCGGCAGGCGCTGACCTGCCTGCTTGCCGGCGGCCACCTGCTGGTCGAGGATGTCCCCGGCCTCGGCAAGACGTCCCTGGCGCGGTGTCTGGCGGCCTCGGTGGAGGCGACGTGCCACCGCATCCAGTTCACCCCCGACCTGCTGCCCTCGGACGTCACCGGTGTGACCGTCTACCACCAGGGCAGCGGAGAGTTCCGGTTCCATCAGGGGCCGGTGTTCGCCCATGTCGTGGTCGCCGACGAGGTCAACCGGGCGTCACCGAAGACGCAGTCGGCACTGCTGGAGGTGATGGAGGAGGGACGGGTCACCGTCGACGGCGTGACACATCCGGTGCCGCGGCCGTTTCTCGTCGTCGCGACGCAGAACCCGGTCGACATGGACGGCACCTACCCGCTGCCGGAGGCGCAGCTCGACCGGTTCCTGATGCGGCTGCGGGTCGGTTACCCGAGCCGCGCCGCCGAGGTGGCGATTCTGCGTGACCGCCGCGGTGGCCTGCGCGTCGAGGACCTCCAGCCGGTACTCGGCACCGACGACATTCTCGCGATGACCGCCCAGACGGCCAGCGTCCATGTCGCGGACACCATCCACGAATATGTCGTCGATCTGGTCGCGGCGACCCGGGAGCTGCCGGGGCTGCGGCTCGGGGCGAGCCCGCGGGGCAGCATCGCGCTGCTGCGGGCGGCCCAGGTGCGGGCGGCGGCCACCGGCCGGCGGTTCGTCAGCCCGGAGGACGTCAAGGCGCTCGCCGAGCCGACCCTCGCGCACCGTCTGCTGCTGGCACCGGACGCCGAGCTCCGTGGCTACACGGCTGAGCGTGCCGTCGCCGAGGTCCTGGAAAGCGTCCCGGTGCCCCGAACACTTGCCGGGGTCTGACGCGGTGCCGGGGCCGGGCACCATGCCGAAGGCGGGCACTGCAGCAGGGTCGGGGTCGGAGGCGGGGCCGGGTCCGCGGGCCGGCGGCGGGCCGTTGTCGCGGGTACTCGGCCAGGTCACCCGGACGGGTTGGGGTGCTCTCACCGGCGCGCTCGGGTTCGGCGTGGCCGCGGTCGCGCTGCGGGCCCCGGAGATCGGGATGCTGGCGGTCGGCTGCCTCACCGCGTTCGGCGTCGGCGCGGTGTTCATGGCACGCCCGGCCCGCATCGAGGTCGGTATCGAGGTCGCCCCCTCCCGGGTCGCCCGCGGCGAGCCGGCGGTCGCCAGCGTGACGGTCCGCAACGCCGGGCGGCGGGCCAGCTCGTCAGCCCGGCTGGTGGTCCCCTACAGCGACCGGGCTGACGGTG
The DNA here is from genome assembly GCF_001983215.1 of Frankia sp. CcI49. NCBI lineage: Bacteria > Bacillati > Actinomycetota > Actinomycetes > Frankiales > Frankiaceae > Frankia > Frankia sp. CcI49. The sequence goes on along the minus strand of NZ_MOWP01000044.1, from coordinate 71,054 downwards.
GCGCGCCCCCCGACGGCCCGCCCGCAGGCCGCTCGGCTCACGGCGGTCGGGGCCGCAGCGGTCAGGGTTCGCGAGTCGTGCTGCGTCCGCTGCCGGCGGGCAGCCGCCGAACCATCGCCGTCCCGCTGCCGACGGACCGCCGCGGCGTGCTGCGGATCGGGCCGGTGGGCCTGGTCACCACCGACCCGCTCGGACTGTTCTCCCGGTACGAGTCGCTCGGTGGGCAGGCGCAGCTTCCCGTCCATCCGGCGGCGGTGCCGCTGGCGCCGCTGCCCTCCGCCCGCTCCAGCAGCCCGGACGGTCTGCCGGTGGACAGCCGTGTCGAGGGCGGGGTGACGTTCCACGCGCTGCGCGAGTACACGCCCGGTGACGACCTGCGGCATGTGCACTGGCGCAGCAGCGCCCGGGCCGGAACGCTGCTCGTCCGCCGGCACGTCGACCCGAGTGAGCCCGTCACGACCGTCGTGCTCGACATCCGGCGGCAGGCCTACCCGGACGCCGCTGTGGACCCCGGCGCGGGCGGTGGCGGCACCGTACAGGGGCAGGGACAGGCAGCACGGGCGTTCGACACCGCGGTCGACGCCGCGGCCTCCGTCGTGCTCGCGTCGACCCGGAGCAGGTTCCCGGTGCGGTTGCACACCACCGGCGGCCTGCGGCTGGACTGCCGGGACCGTCGTGCCGACGGCACCGCGGCGCTCGACGCACTGGCCGGAGCCGCCTGGACGGACGCCACGGGCGCCACGGACGCCGCTGGGCCGGGCGATCCCCTGGCCGAGGCCGCGCGGAGCCGGGGCCGCCGCGGGGTGGGCTCGCTGGTGATCGTCACCGGCCGCCGTGAGATCGGCCAGCTGGCCGTGGCCGGCGCACTGGCCGGCCAGTTCGAGCAGGTCGTGGTGCTGCGAGTCGGCGGTGTGAGCGTGGACGGCGGCGTGAGCGTGAACGTGAGTGTGCCGGGCGCACCAGCCGGACCCGGGCCGGACCAGACATCACCCGGCGCGTCCCAGCGGTTCGAGTCGGTCGCCGACGGCCGGCTTCGCGTCCTGGACATCACCGACACGGCGCAGCTGACCTCGGTGTGGCCGAGCGTGGCGGGGGCACAGACCGCCGGCACGAGGCGGTTCTCATGAGCTCCCAGCGCGCAGGCGGCCCAGGTCGTGGAGTGCCGCTCGCCAGCCTCGTCGCGGTGGCGCTCGCGGCGGGCCTCGCCGGTGCCGCGTTCCACCGCGGCTTCCCGGCCTCCGATCTGTTTTCCCCGCTCGTCGTGGCGGCCGTCGTGCCGGTCGTCGTCACCGCGTTGGTCGTCTTCCTCCCCCCGCTGCGCCCGCTCCGCCGCGGGGCCGGCTCCTCGCCACGGCCGACACGGCCGCCGCGGCCGCGCCCGGTGTCGGTGTCGGTGGGGGCGTCGGCGCTGATCTGGCTCGCCGTCGTCCGGTTCACCCTGTTCCGGAATGGTTCTCCGCAGGCGGAGGGCGCGCTGCCGGCGGTGTGGGACGGAGTGCTCAACGGGGGCGCCCGCCTGCTCGAGACGACGCTGCCCGTCCAGGGATCGCCCGACCTGCTGGTCGTCCCGCAGGCCCTCACCTGGCTCGCCGCCCTCGCCGGCGCGGAGCTGGTGGCCAGGACCCGGGCGCCGCTCGTCCCGGTGCTGCCGGCGATCGCGGTGTTCGTCGCAGGCGTGCTGCTCACCGTGCCGGGTGCCGGGTCGAATCTCGGCGTCGCGGCCGGTCTGGTGGCCGCCGTGCTGGTACTGGTGATGTGCCGCCGTGCGGAGCTCACCGGCACCTCGGCCACCCGTGCCAGCACCGGTGCTGGCACCGGCTCCGATGCTGGCGGTCTCGGTGCCGGTCGAGGCCGGCGGACGGGCGGGATGCGGGTGACGGCGGCGGTGCCCGCTGTCGCCGTGCTGGTGGTGACCGCGGGAATCGCGCCTCTGGCCGGCCCGCTGCTCGCCGCCGCCGGCCCGGGTGACGGCGAGCGGTACGACGTCCGGGATCTGCGGCAGGTGACGCTCGATCAGCAGGCGGCGCAGAGCCCCCTCGACCACGTCTCGGCCTGGCTCGGGCATCCCGACGACGTGCTGTTCCGGGTCAGCCCGCCGGTCGCGGGCAACATCCGGCTGGCGGTGCTGGATCGCTTCGACGGCCAGCGGTGGACGTCGTCGGCGCGCTACCTGCCGGCGGGTGGCCGGGTACCACCGGGAACCGCCGCGGACGGTGCGCGAAAGCCCGCAGGCGACGCGCCTTCGGTGACGTCGCGGCTGCAGATCGTCGCCCTGGACGGGCCGTTCCTGCCGCATCTCGACCGGCCGACCGCACTCTCCGGATCCGGCCTGGCCGTTGACGTCCGGGACGGGACGCTGACCGCGGCGGAAGACCACACGGGAGGTGACACGGAAGGCGAGACGGACCCGGCCGACCGCCGTTACACCGTCGTGTCCGTCGCCCCCCGTGAACCGACCCCGGCGGAACTGGCGTCCGCGCAGGTGCCGACCGGCGCGGATGTCAGCGAGACACTGGCTCTCCCACCGGGCCTGCCGAAGGTCGTGCGCGACGCGGCCCGGGCTGCCACCGGCGGGGCGATCACCCCGTTCCAACAGGCCCGCCAGCTCGAGCAGTATCTGCGGACCCTCGTCTACGATCCGTCCGCTCCGGCCGGGCACACCTACGGACACCTCGCGTACTTCCTCGGCACCAGCCGCGCCGGAACCTCCGAGCAGTTCGCCGCCGCCTACGCCGTGTTCGCCCGGGTCGTCGGGCTGCCCAGCCGGGTGGTCGTCGGGTTCAGCCCGAAGCCGGACCGGGCCGGCGGCGACACCGCCACCGGCGATGTCAGGGCGGGTGATGTCAGGGCGGGTGACGTCCTGGTCTGGCCGGAGATCAGGTTCGAAGGGCTCGGCTGGGTGCCGTTCTACCCGACTCCGGCCGCGGCGACGGACAACCGCGGCCAGGTCGCCACCACGGCCCAGGGCGAGCCGTCGGAGCGCGCGCAGCGGGTCGCGGAGGCCGCCGCGGTGCCGGCGCCACCGACGGCGCCGAACGAGGTGCCCCCGGCCAGGACGGACTCGAACCGGTCCGTGCTCCTCCTCGCCGGCCTGGGCGCCGCCGCACTGCTCGTCATCGCCGCGGTGGGCTACCTCGCCGCCGCAGCGGCGGCGCCGAGACTGCGACGGCGGCGCCGTGCACGGGCGGCGCGCGCCCGGGAGCGAGTTGTCGGTGCCTGGCAGGACACTCTGGACGCGCTCGACCTTGCGGGAGTCCCCGTGCCGGCCTCGGCGACGTCGGCCGAGATCGTCACGATGGCCGGGGCCGGAGTCCGGGTCGGGGCCGGCATCGAGACCGGTTCCGCGGTCAGGACCGGCCGGACGGCCCCGGCCGGTTCCGCGGCCGGGATGGGCTCCGAGACCGGGATGGGCTCCGAGGCTCAGGCCGGTTCCGCGGCGATTGCGGACCTCGCGGTGCTCGTGACGGCGGCACTGTTCGCCGACGGCGAGGTGCATGAGGCCGACGCCGACGCCGCCTGGTGCCACGCCGACCGGGTGCGTGCCGAGCTGCGGGCGTCGACCTCGCGGACCGGGCGCGTCCGCCGGGCGCTGGCACCCGGCCGGCTGGCTCGCCGCCGGTCGGAGCTGTCCCGCCCGCCGGGTTCATCCCACCGGTCGAATGCCGCGCAATCGGGTGAAAGGGGGAGCGGCCGATGACTGGAAGCCGCGGGGAGGGCGCGACCGACCCCTCCCCGGAGCCTGACCCGCCGGGGCAGGGGGCGATCGACGGAGGCCTGTCAGCCACCGGCGGACATGATCCGCTCATCAACGGCTACCGGTCCTTCACACCGATCGGGCAGGGCGGTTTCAGCATCGTCTACACCGCCTACCAGGACAGATTCGACCGCACCGTGGCCGTCAAGGTCATCAGCTCGGACCTGCGGGACTCCGCGGCGGCACGCCGGTTCACCCGCGAGTGCCGGGTCGTCGGCAAGCTCACCGGGCACCCGAACATCATCACGGTCTTCGAGGCCGGTTCCACGGCCGACCGCCGCCCGTTCATCGCGATGCAGTACCTGCCCGGCGGTTCCGTCGCCGACCTGCTGCGGCGGAACGGGCCGCTCGGTGTCGCCGACACCCTGCGCATCGGGGCCGCCATCGCGGACGCCCTGCAGGCTGCGCACAAGGCGAAGATCCTTCACCGCGATGTGAAACCCGGCAACATCCTGCTGTCCGAACGCGGCGACCCGGTGCTGAGCGACTTCGGGATCGCCAGCCGCGGGTTCGGCGCCGACATGTCGGCCAGCCAGGACGCGTTCACCCCGTCGTTCGCGGCGCCGGAGGTCCTGCGCGGTGACGAGCCCAGCGTCGCCTCCGATCTGTACGGGCTTGGCGCGACGATGTACGCGATGCTGGCCGGAACCCCGCCGTTCGGGGTCCGCCCCGGCGACAACCTGGCCACGATGATGCTGCGGGCACTCACCGAGGAGCTCGCCCCGATCCGTCGAGGCGACGTCCACTCCGATGTCGACGGCCTGCTGCGCGCGCTGCTCGCCCGCGATCCGTCGGCGCGGCCGCGTGACGCCGCCACGGCCGCGGACGAGCTGCGCCGGCTGCACGCGCTCGAGGGGCTGACCCGGCGTCCCGCCCCGCGCCCTCCCGCCGACCCGCCACCTGCTCCAGCCGATCCATCACCCGGGGCCGCACGCCCGGCCCCCGCTCCGGAAGAGGTCGTTCCGCCGAGCACCCTCGGCCCCGGCGACCCCGGCGCGCCCGACCGCTCCGGCACTTCGGACGACGCTCCCCCGGCAGCGCGCTCCGACACGCCCGACCGCGCCGCCGCGGCGTCCGCCCCGCTGTCGGAACACACGACCGCACCAGGCCCCGCCCCCGCGGCGGTGCCCGCGCGTATTCCGGCGGATCCGGAGGAAGACGCGGGAGCGCCGGCCCACCAACCCGGTCACCAGGCTCATCAGGGTCTGGAGGATCTGAGTGCCGCGGGGCGCGCCGGAGCGCGCCCGCCGGGACCACCCGCCGACGAGGTGTCCGGGCAGCGGGATCCGGGCCCGGACGACGACCGCCCGATGTCCGCCTGGCGCCGGTGGATCCGGACCACCGTGCCGGTGGCCGTGGGGCTGGCCGTGGCGATGCTGCTGCTGATCGGGCTGCTCGTGCCGGACGGCAACAGTCCGCCAGGACCCGGGTCGGCATCCTCGACGCTGACTGCCTCCGGGGCCCCGGACCCAACGGATCCCGGCTCCGCCAGGCCCTCCGGGCTGCGGGCCGTCGACAACGGCACCGCCATCAGGCTGACCTGGACGAACGGATCCGCTCCTGGGGACCTGGTGCTACGAGTGTTCGACCCGGCCACCGCGATCGCCGCTTTCGCCCTGCCCGCCGGTGCGACCGTGTACGAGCTGAAGAACCTGGATCCCGAGACGCCGTACTGCTTCACCGTCGGCGCCATTCTGCGAGTGACCAAGGAGCGCGGCGTCGAAGGAGCGTGGTCGGACTTCGCCTGCATCCGAGACGCCACCCCTCCCCCGACCCAGAAGTGAGCCGGTGCGCCAGTCGTCGACAGGCCGGCTCAGGTGCCGGGCGACAGGCGGCGGGCGGCGGCGCGGGCGGCGAAGAGAGGCATGCCGAGGCGTTCGTTGACCGCCTGTGCGGCGTCGAGTGCGCGGCGGGCCCGCTCGTGGTCGCCGAGGATGGCGGCGAGCGTGCCCACGTACAGCTGCCCGGAGCCCATGCAGACGCCGCCCGGGGCGAACACGATCACCGTGTCGGCCCAGGGTTCCACCCGTTCCAACAGTGGCCGGGCCCAGTCGCGGGCGTCGGCTCGGGTGCGGGCATGCCAGCACCACTCGGTCAGCAGGATCAGCGAGACGGTCGCCGGCGGGCCGGAGCCGATCGCGGGCAGCCCCGGGCGCAGCAGCGGCGCCAGGACGTCGAGGGAGGCGTCCGCGTCACCGGCCTGTGCCAGGCCGAGGGCCCGCACGATCAGCCAGCCGGGATGGTCGGTCGGTGCCGGAGCCGCCGCTTCGGGCAGCGCCGCCGCCAGCGCCCCGAGCTCCCAGGCGACCATGCCACCGATCGCCTCGACGGACGCCCGCGCGACCGCGGCGGCCTGGGCGGAGGCGGTGAGCAGCGGGGAGAAGACCGACTCCGCCTGCCGGCGGGCCTCGTCGAGACGTCCCGACATCAGGTCACGCATCGCCGTCCACCAGCAGGCGACGAGGGTGAAGTCGTCGTAGCGCAGCCGGCGGGCGGTGGCGGCGAGCAGCTGGGCCTGCCCGTCCGCCTCGGCGAGCTCACCCAGTTCGAGCAGGGTCAGGGCGCGCAGCTGCGCCACGGTGAGGCGGGCGCCGACGTCACCGGCGGCCAGTGCGCCGAGGCGGTCGAGCACGGCCAGCCGCCGGGCTGCCAGGTCGGGGCGCCACCAGGTCACGAAGCGGGCCAGCAGCACCATCCGCTCCAGGTCGGCCGAGGCGTCCTCGGCCGTCTCGAACACCGCCTGCGCCGCGGTCAGGTGTTGCTCGGCGCGCCGGAGATCGCCGGCGAGCGCGAAGCGTGCCGCGCAGGCTGCCTCGACGGCTCCCGCCGTGGCCGGGGTCAGCCCGGGCAGGCGGCGTGCTTCGAGGAGGCGGGCGAGAACGTCCGGTGCGGTCTCGCCGGCCATCGACCAGTAGCCGGTGACGGGACCGCCCGCGGCTTCGAGCGCGGCCTGGGCCGCGAGATCGGACTCGCCGGCAAGCGTCGCCTCGTCGTAGGTGGTCGCCAGCAGCTCGGCGGACTCGGACAGGCGCCCGGCGCGGTACAGGGCCCGACCGGCAGCCAGGCCCAGCCGCGCCCGCTGCCGGGTCGGTGACAGCTGTGTCGGTGACAGCTGTGTCGGTGACAGCTGTGTCGGTGGTGGCGTCTGCGGCCGTGAGAACCGCGGCGGTTGTGGACCTGCCGTGGTGGGAGTCCGGTCCAGGCCGCGGCGGGCCCAGCTGACCGCGCCGTCGAAGTCCGCGACGGCGAGGGCCTCCTCGGCCGCGGCGAGAGCGGCGCCCGCGGCCCGCGGATCACCGCCGCGCAGCAGATGGTCCGCGACCGCCTGCACCCCGGCGCTGCCCGCCAGCAGCACGTCGGCGCAGCGTCGATGCCACTCGGCCTGCAGCCGCCGGGTCGTGCGGGCGACCAGGCTCTCCCGGACCAGCGCATGCGCGAACCGCACGACGCCCGGCTCATCGGCGATCAGTCCCGCGCGCACGGCGTTGTCGAACGCCTCGTCGAGGGCGGCGGACGTCGTTCCCGGATCACGACCACCGCGAGACGAACCGCTCGACGCTCCGTCGTCCGCGACCTGAGCGATGACATCCCAGGCGACATCGTCGCCGAGCACGGCGGCCACACGCAGCAGTCCGCGCGCGGGCTCGCCGAGCGCGGCGACCCGAGAGCTGATCACGTCGATGACCCGGTCGGGCAGGTCACGGGCGGGACGCCCGGCGGCGACCAGCCGGGTGAGCTCGGTCATGAAGAACGCGTTGCCGGCGCTGCGCTCGGCCACCACCGCGGCGACCGCGGCGACATCCGCCGCCGCGACCTCCGAGGCTGTGATGTCCGTAGCCGTGGTGGTCCCTGTCGCGACGGATGACCCGGGCCCTTGGGCGGGAATCGCGCCCACCCGCGGCGTGATCGCGGCGACGTATTCGGCGACCGCTGTGGCGGCAAGCGGCCGGAGCCGAAGGTGGTCGCCCGGCAGCCGACCGAGTTCGGCCAGCAACGCCTCCAGGGCATCCGAGGCCCCCGCTGAGTCCGCGGGGGCGGCCGGATCACCGCGATCACCGCCGCTGCCATCACCGGCATCGGCGGTGCCGCCCAGATGCTCGTCGCGGACCGTGACGCTGATCAGCAGGGGCCGGTCGGCGTCGGTGCGGCCCCGGACGAGAGCGGCCAGCACCCGAAGTGACGCCGCGTCAGCCCACTGCAGGTCGTCGACCACGATCTCGGACAGCCCGGCGCCGGCCGCCGGGTCCGGGCGCTGACCGGGGGCCTGCCCGAGGACCTGACCGGCTGCAGGGACGGGCACCGGCTCGGCACCGAGCGCCGCCGCGAGCAGGAGCGCCCACGAACGAACGGATGCCTCCGCCGGCGGTGCCAGCGCCGGGAACAGTGCCCGGCACAGGTCGTACGGGGCGGCGTCGTCGCCTGGAAGGCAGCGCGCCCGGCCGTGCACTGCGCGCGGCGCTGCGCCCCGAACCGGCCCGCCGGCAGCGGGAAGCGTCGCCAGGACCTCCGTGACCAGGCGCGTCTTGCCGACTCCGGCGGGGCCGGACACCACCAGCGCCCGGGCGCCGCCTGCCGGTAGTTCGACGACGGCCCGCGCCCGTTCCAGCTCGGCGGCACGGCCGACGAACGGCGACGTCGCCCGTGTCAGGGCGGCCGGTGGCGCTGCGAGGGCTGGCTGTCGCGCCGACGCCAGAGGCGGAGGCGGAGGCGGAGGCGGAGGCGGCGAAAGTACCAGCGAAGGCGAAGGTGCGGGCGGTGCCGGCTGCGACCGGGGCGAGGCATCGGTCCGGGCCGAGGGCGCGGACAGTGCGGAGCGGCGTCCAGGCCACCAGCCGGGACGTGCCGCGGCCGGGTCCGCCTGGTGCACGGCGGTCTCGACCGCGCGCAGCGTCGGGCCCGGGTCCAGGCCCAGCTCGTCACGCAGCAGGGCGCGTGCCCGGGCGAGCTCGGACAGTGCCTCGACCTGGCGGTCGGCGCGGTAGAGGGCAAGCGCCCGCATCGCCACCAGGCTCTCCCGGGTCGGCTGGGCGGCGACGAGGGCCACGAGCTCCCCCAGCAGTCCCCGATGGTCGCCCAGGTCGAGGCGGGCCAGCGCGTGGCGCTCGACGGCGAGCAGCCGCTCCTCCCGCAGCCGGCTGGGCTGCTCGGGAAGGGCGTCGTCAAGCAGGCCTCCGTAGGGCTCGTCGCCGCGCCAGCGCCCCAGGGCTGCCTGCCCGGCCGCGGCGGCCAGCTCCGGATGGCCGTCACGGAGATGCGCCTCGAGCCGCGCCGCGTCGTGGCGGAAGGCGGCGGAGTCCAGCTGACGGACCGGGTCGGTGAGGATCAGCTGGTAGCCGGTGGCCCTGGTGACCAGCAGACGTGCCTGCGCCGCCGGAACGTCCGGCTCGAGGCGGCGCCGCAGCCGGGAGATCCACCCCTGCAGGGTGGTGGCGGCTGTGGCCGGCGGCTGCCCCGACCACAGCTGGTCGGCCAGCCGGGCCGGTGACAGCGGTGCCTGGCACTGGGCCACCAGCAGCGCGAGCAGGGTGGCAGCCCGCCCGACACCCAGGTCGAGATCGCGCCCCTGGACGTCCCACGCCGTCACCGCGCCCAACACCCCGAGACGCATCGGGCCACAATAGGGCGGCCATCGGGCCGTCTGCACCTGACCGCCGGGACAGCCACACGCAACAACCTCGAGCAGGCCCGCGCAGTCATCGCCCAACTACGAGAACTGCTGGACGAGCTGGAAAGAGACACCGTCAACAGGACCTGAGGGAACACCCTCCGACTCGAGCGGGACGGTGCCCGCCGCCACCTTGCCGAGCGGCCGATCAGCTCTGTATCCGCAGCCTGGTTCTGATCGCCGACCGGAACCAGGCTGCGGCACGGGGGCGGATCTGCGCGGGTGCTGATGAGGCCCAGCTACCAGACTCTCCCCGCGCGTCTCCTCATGTCGGGCATCACACCCATCGTTGCCAGCAAGCCAACGTCGCGGACCGAATGGTGCCGGCTACCGCACCCACGCTGCGATCACCACCCCGACCGAGGCCAGCAGCACCCCGGCGACCACGAAACCGCCCCGGCCGCCCGCGCGGATCGCCGCGGGCCAGGTGGCGCCGTCGGCGCGGTGCAGGATGCCAGCGATCAGGCCGGCGATGAGGGAGAGGGCGGCAATCAGCAGCCCGACGAGCACGGCCACGAGGCCGGCGGACACGGTCGTGAACATACCTGGGAGGTCGTTCGGGAGATCGGGGCCGCTCTTGTCCACTCCGCGCACGACCGCCCCTCGGGAGTCATCCTCGCCCGTCCCTGGTGCAGGGAATGCAGGGGGTCAGTCTTCAGGAAGCTGGGACAGGGTTCGCCTTCCAGCCGGTGCAGGCGTCCGCGGTGATGTGGAGGCAGACGCCACGCCGCTGGTGGACGCCGGGGCCGGCGGCGGCCCGGAACGGCTCGGAGTAACGCAAAAAGAACATGTCACGACATCACGGGCTTGCGAGTTCTGACTTTCGCCAGGCATGGCCACTCGACGTCAGGAGCTCCACGACGGCATGGCCAAGTAGATTTTCGGCACCACCAAAAAATCTCTCGAAACGGGCCCTCGATCCACCGATCGGGAGCTCCCGATCGGTGGATCGAGGATATTTCACCAGCTGTTCACCGGTCGAAGAAACCGGGGTTACTACTCCTTGATGAGAAGCCAGGGGTCGAAGGTGGCGCGGGTGCCATCCATCGTGAGAACCAGCGAGTACTGCTGGTATCCGGTCGTTCCGCGGGCCTCGACGCGGCCTTCCCAGTAGTCGCCGTCAGGGGTGCTGACCAGTTTCGGCACGCAGGTGCCGTCGTTGATGATCTGGCCGGTGAACTCGGCGATCTGCACGTCGCTCGACGGCGACACGGGCACAACGTTCCAGGCGACGAGCTGCCCGTCGCGACAGGCGGTGCTCAGGCCCTCCTGGCCTTCACCGCTGGAACCGAAGTGCTTGTTCGTGTCGACGAGGTAGACATTATCGCCCAGCGAGCCGGCGAGCGCACCCTCGACGTCGACGACAACGAGAACATTGACCGTCTTCACGGTTCCTCCGCGCAGTGTGGGAATGTGAACGGGAACAAGGTCCGCACGACCATTGCCGAATCTTTGTGTCGCGCCTTGTTTCTTCCAGAGGGAAGGGTAGCACGATGGTGCCGGACATCGGAGGACGTTTTCCGTATCGGGTTGACCGGCGTGCGAGATTGACCCGCAGCAGCCGAGGGTCGGTAACGGAATGTGAAAGGGTGCGGGGCGAAAGAGTCGGGACCCGTGAAATTCACGCCGAGCGTCGACGCTGGTCAGCGGATATTGACAGTCGGAAGGCGGATTCCCGCCCGCCGCTTCCCTCACCCTCGGTCACACCCAACGGCATGTTCGGTGGACGGGCGGGCCGCCGCGCGCGCGAACCTTGATCGTTTAGGGCGGGAACCGTGAGACCGGCAGGATCCGTACAGCCGTTGACGGTAGCGATGATCCCCGTACCAGCGCCTGTACCAGGTGGTCACCAGTGCCGTACCAGGCGCCGTGGCGATGGTCGTCCCATGACCTCCACGGAAATCTCCGCCCCCAGCAGATCTCGCTCACCCCAACCCGGACACTCGGCCGCCCGGACTCGGACCCGGACCGCTGCCGAGCGGCGGCCGCGTCGCGAACTCGTGGTGTTCCTCGCCGTGACCTTCGGGCTGACGGCTCTGAGCACGGCGGTGGCACTGGGCCAGTCCGTCGATGTACGCCAGATCGGCGACGCCTCCGGCCTCGGGCAGACCGCCATGTACGCGCAGGCGCTCTGGCCGCTGCTCGGCGCGGCGGCAGCCCGACTGGCGGTGCGGCGCCCCCGTCGTCCCGGTGCTTCCGGTGCTCCCGGTACTTCAGGTGCTGGCGCCACCCAGGCTGGTCCTGCCGCCGCCAGCGCAGCCGCCGCCCCCGGCGGTGCCGGCGGCGCTGCCGCCCGGGACGGATGGGGGTGGCGGCGGCCGTCCGCGCGGGTTCTGGGCCTGGCCTGGCTCTACGGGGTGAGCTACCCGCTGCTGGCCGGACTCGTGTTGTGGATGACCGGGCTCGGCGGCTTCGACGGTGCCGGGCTCGCCGACACCTTCGCGCTCGGCGGCCTACCCACCGCCGTCGGCGCGGCGCTGGCCGTGGTACTGGGTCTGACCGTGGGCTGCCTGCCCTACGTCCTGCTGGCGATCGGGGAGGAGGCCGGCTGGCGCGGCGTGCTCGTCCCACACCTGGCGGAAGGGAACTCGCCGGCCAGGGTCGTGCTGCTCGGCGGCCTGATCTGGTCGGCGTTCCACCTTCCGATCATCGTCGCCCTGGGCGGGACTCCGGATGGCGTGCCGACGCCGGTCGCCGCCGTCTGCTTCACGGTCGCGCTGACCGCGCTGGGTGCGACGCTGGCCTGGCAGCGGCTGCGCCACGGCCTGTGGCCGGCGGTGGTCACCCATGCCGCGGTGAACGCGACGCTCTACACGGTCGTCGAGCCGGCCACGACGGACCGGGCCCACACCGGCTGGTTCGGAACGGAGACCGGCCTGCTGCTCGCGGTGGCCTCGGTCGTCGCGGCGGTCTGCTGGTCGCGCCGCGCGCCACTGCGCCCCACCGCCGCCGGCACGGTCGTCGCGGACATCGCGAACGCCGTGGACATCGCGAACGCCGCGGACATCGCGAACGCCGCGGACATCACGGCAACCCCGTCGGCCGCCTCGACGCAGGCCACGCCGAAGCAGGCAGCCCCGGCACGGGCCGGCGAGCCCATCGACACCTCGGACATGTTGGTCGTGCATGCCATGTTCCGCCGGCAGTTCGGCCTCCTGCCCGATCTCGTCCGTGCCAGCCGGCCAGGGGTCAGCGGCCAGGCGACAGCGGTCGCGGACCATCTGGACCTGCTGCTGGCCCTGCTGCGCGAGCACCACAGCGGCGAGGACAGGGTGCTGTGGCCCCTGCTGGCCGAACGGGCGCCGACGCTCACGGCGGCGGCGACGCTCATCCTGGTCGGGCGCCAGCATGACGGTGTCGACCAGCTGGCCGACGCGGTCCGCCAGGCAGCGCAGGCCTGGCGCCGCGGCGCCGCCCTTGCGGAGCGGGACCGGCTGGCCGGCCTGCTGGAGGATCTCGGCGTGGCCCTGGAGGACCACCTCGACGCCGAGGAACGCGAGATCGTCCCGCTGGCGGCCACCCTGCTCACCGCGACCGAGTGGGCGGCGCTCGGCCGGGATGGCTCGTTGAAGCTGTCCCCGCGCCAGCTGCTGCTCTCGCTCGGGATGATCGAGGACGGTGCCGGGCCGCAGGGACTGGCACGGATCACCTCCGAGCTGCCGTCGGTCGCCCGGCCGCTCGTCGCGCGCCTCGCCCGCCGGGTGCACCGCCGGACCATGCGAACACTGGCCGGAGCCTGACCATGTCCTCACACCCGCAGCGGAGCCCGGGCGAAGTCCGTCAGGCCGTCGGTGAAGCCGACCGTCGGCTGGTAGCCGAGAACATCGCGGGCGAGGCCCGAGGAGGCGGTCACGTGGCGGACGTCGGCCGCCCGGTAGCGGCCGGTGACGACGGGATCAGGGCCGCCGTACACGCGGGACAGTGCCCAGGCCATCTCACCGACGGTGCGCGGCTCGCCGCTGCCGATGTTGAGCGCCCGCAGCCGCCCGGGCTCGCCGGCCCGCGGGGCCAGCGCCAGGGCGGTGGCCCGGGCGACGTCCCGTACGTGGACGAAGTCGCGAAGCTGGGCTCCGTCCTCGTAGACCCGCGGGGCCTCTCCCCGTTCCAGGGCGCTGCGGAAGATCGAGGCGACCCCCGCGTAGGGGGTGTCCCTCGGCATCCGCGGGCCGTAGACGTTGTGGTAGCGCAGAGCGACCACCGATCCGCCGCTGGCGGCCGCCCAGACCGCGGCGAGATGTTCCTGCGCGACCTTGGTCGCGGCGTAGACGCTGCGCGGGTCCAGCGGCGCGTCCTCGTGCACAAGCGTCGGCTCCAGCGGCAGCCCGCAGCCGGGGCAGGCCGGCTCGTAGCGCCCGGCCCGCAGGTCGGCGTCGTCGCGGGGCTCCGGTCTGACCGGGCCATGGGCCTCACATCGGTACGCACCCTCGCCGTAGACGACCATCGAGCTCGCCAGCACCAGCCGGCGCACACCGCGGCGGGCCATCGCGGCGAGCAGCACGGCCGTGCCGAGATCGTTGTGACCGGTGTAGGCGGGCAGGTCATCGAGGTCGACACCGTGCCCGACCATCGCGGCGAGATGGCACACCGCGTCCACACCGTCGAGAGCGGACTCGACGGTGGCCGCGCTGCGGACATCCCCGACGACGAGGTCGGGCGGCAGGTCCTCCCGGCTGGGCCGGGCCCGGTGGACGGCGGGATCCAGCGCGTCCAGCACCCGGACCTGCTCCCCTGCCGCCACCAGCGCCTCGACGAGATGGGACCCGATGAAACCGGCACCGCCGGTGACGAGGATTCGCACGGTGGCGACGCTAGGCGCCCGTGAGGTGCCGCGGCACCTCACGGCTCCTTACAGGACGAGGAAAGACGAGTCGAGGAGAGGAGACGGGCGAAGTGCCGGCCAGCACTCTGCCAGGTCTCCGCCACCTCGAACCCGCTGACGGCGGCGAGGCCGGCGATCCCGTCGACTCCGACGCCGGCCCAGCGCAGCGGGGCGCTCACCAGGCCCGCCACCGCGAGGCGTGTCCAGTAGGAGCCGGTCGGCGCTCCGGGCGGGTCGAGTTCGACCAGCACGGTTCCGTCCGGGGCGAGCAGCAGGGCGATCCGGCGCAGCAGCCGGCCGGGATCGCCGCCGATCCCGATGTTGCCGTCGACGAGCAGCGTCTCGCGCCACCGCCCGGCACCCGGCAGCGGGCCGAAGACGTCGCGGCACAGAGCCGAGGCACCCGACTGCCGCGCCAGCACGACGGCGAAGGGGGCGATGTCGATGCCGAGGACGGTTATCCCGCGGGCGGCGAGGGCGGCCGCGAGGCGTCCGGGACCGCAGCCCACGTCGAGGGCCGGGCCGCGGCAGCGGGAGAGGAGAGACTCGTCGGCGTCCGAGGCCGGGCCCAGCCACCGGTCGACGCGAAGAGCCCGCCACTGCCCGTTCCGCCTTGCCAGCAGCGGGCTGCCCGGCGTGCGCAGCGCGGCGTCGTAGACGGCGCGCGGCGACGGGACGCCCACCGCCGCGGCCCGGGCGGCCCCGGTGCCCGGGCTGTCGGTGTCAGGCCTCATCGCGGCTGCGTCAGACGCGTCTCGCCCACGCCCCGGAAGGAGCGGGCCAGGGCGGCAAACCTTCCGCCCGGTGCCTGGTCCGCGACCGGCTCGACGTCGGCGGCCGTGTCGACGTCCCGCAGTATGGGCAGGTCCGCCACCCTCAGATCGGCCGCCTCGAGCCGGGCGTGCTGCACGGCGCCGGTGTCGGGGCGTGAGGTCTCGACCCCGCGAACCAGGGCGCCGTCGGCCGAGCGCAGGCCGAGCGCCCACCAGCCGCCGTCGAGCGCCGCGCCGAGAACCGCGTCCGTCCGTCGCAGCGCCCGGCAGGCCTCGACCAGGGTGTGGACGCCTACCTGGGGGGTGTCCATCCCGATCAGCAGGGCCGGTTCGCCGCGGACGGCGTCGAAGGCGGCGGCGAGCCGCTCGTCGAACGGCCCGCTCGCCTGGGCGACGACCGGCACACCCGCAGGCAGCCAGGTACCGGGTGCTCCGTCGAGCACCACCAGGGGCCGCACGGGCCAGGCGAGGTCGCGGCTCGCGCAGGCGGACACGACGGTGTCCAGGGTGTCGGCAAGCGCGGCCGCCGCCAATGCCGATGCCTGTTCGGGCCGGTACGGCGGCGTCAGCCGGGTCTTCACCCGGCCCGGCCGCGGCTGCTTGGCGATGACGATCAGTCTCACGGCATGCTCCGCAGCACGGCCGACATGTCCCGCACCGCGCGGGCGGTGCCCAGGGCGGTCCCGGTGACCTTCGACCGGCCCCGGCGGGGCAGGTAGGCGACGTCGACCTCCTCGATGCGCCAGTCGGCCGCCGCGGCGCGGGCGAGCAGTTCCAGTGGATAGCCGAAGCGGCGGTCGACCACGCCCAGCGCCAGCAGTGCCTCCCGGCGGGCGGCGCGCATCGGGCCGATGTCGCGGACCGGTACTCCGCCGCGCCGGCGGAGCTGGTGGGCGACGATCGCGTTGCCGGTTCGTGCGTGCAGCGGCCATACCTCGCGCCGCACCGCCCGGCGCCGGCCGACGACGAGATCCGCCTCGCCGGCGGCGACCGGCGCGACCAGCCGCGGTAGTTCTGTCGGGTCGAGCGAGGCGTCCGCGTCGCAGACGCAGACGACGGGGGCGCGGGCGGCGAGCAGGCCGGCGTGCACGGCCGCCCCGTAGCCCCGCACCGGCACGTCCACGACCTGCGCGCCCAACGCCCGCGCCAGCTCGGCGGAGCCGTCGGTGGAGCCGTTGTCCGCGACGATCGCCCGGTAGCCGACCGGGATCCGCTCCAGCACCCAGGGCAGGGCGGCGGCCTCGTCCAGGCATGGCAGCACGACGTCCACCGGGTGGACGGCGCCGGAAATCGTCGGCGACTGACGTTCAGTGACCATGCTCGGCAGGCTAGTAACGGAACGCGACGCTGATTCTTACAGAACGCAGAAGGCGCCGACGGCGACGCCTGGTTGTTACGAAGCACGGAAGACGCTCCGTCGGCACGCGGCAGAAGCCACCCGGCCGTCTACTGTTGGCCGATGGCCCGGGTGCTGCTCGTCGATGATGACCCGACCGTGGCGGACGTCGTCGACCGCTACCTCTCCCACGCCGGTTTCCAGGTGGACAGGGCCGGTGACGGCAACGCGGCGTTGGCGCTCGCCGCCGAGCGCCGTCCCGATCTCGTCGTCCTGGACCTGATGCTGCCTGGCGTGGGCGGGCTGCAGGTGTGCCGCCAGTTGCGGGAACGAAGCTCCGTGCCGATCGTGATGCTGACGGCCCTCGGTGAGGAGTCCGACCGGGTCACCGGGCTGGAGACGGGTGCCGACGACTACATCACCAAGCCCTTCTCCCCTCGTGAGCTGGTCCTGCGGGTCCAGTCGGTGCTGCGCCGGACGCTGGCGCCACCGCCGGCCGGCCGCGGCGTGCTGAGAGCCGGCTCCCTGGTCGTCGACGTCGCCGCCCGGGTGGCGACCCGCGACGGCGGGTCCCTCGCGCTGACCGTGCGCGAGTTCGACCTGCTCGCGTTCCTGATGGCGCATCCGGGTGAGGCGTTCTCCCGCGTGACGCTGCTGGAGCGGGTGTGGGGCTGGACCTACGGCGACGCCTCGACCGTGACCGTCCACATCCGCCGGCTGCGCGAGAAGGTCGAGGCCGACCCGACGAGCCCGGCGCTGCTGCTGACGGTCTGGGGCATCGGGTACCGGTTCGACGCCGGCGTCGAGACCGGGGCCGGTTTCGGGGCCGAGACCGGGGCTGGAGCCCGGGCTGGTCTCGGTCTCGGCACGGGCGTGGCCCCGTCATGACGGACCTGCTGCACATCGTCGGGATCGCGCTGGCCTGCTCGCTGATCGCCCCGCTGCTCGTCGCTCCGTTGCTGCGCTGGCTGCGGCGCGCCTCGATCCGCGTCTGGGGCGCGGTGCTCGTCCTCGCCGGGGTCGTCGCCATGGCGGCCGGCGTCGCCGGAACGGCCCAGGCGATGTTCCTGTCCGACCACGACCTCGATGTGGTTCTCGTCGTGCTGGCGGTGTCCGCCGTGGCCGCGACCGTGACGACGCTCTGGCTCGGCCGCCCGCTCGCCCGGGCGTCCATCATGGTCACCCAGGCGGCCGGGCACCTGGGCGAACCCACCTACGATCCGGTCCGCCGGCCGCCGCCGACAGCCGAGCTGGCGGCGATCACCCGGGCTCTCGACGAGTCGCACCGGCGGCTGGTGGCCGCCCGGGAACGGGAGCGGGCGCTGGAAGCGAGCCGCCGGGAACTGGTCTCCTGGGTCAGCCACGACCTGCGGACGCCGATCGCCGGCATCCGTGCGACCGCCGAGGCTCTCGACGACGGGGTGGTCACCGACGCCGCCACCGTCGCCCGCTACCACCGGGCCATGGTGCGCAGCTCGGAACGGCTGTCCAGCCTCGTCGACGACCTGTTCGAGCTGTCGAGGCTGCATGCCGGCTCGTTGGAGCTCACGTTGGAGACGGTGGCGCTGCGCGACGTCGTGTCGGACGCGGTGGCCGCGGCGGACCCGCTCGCCCGGGCGAAGGGCGTGCTCCTGCGCGGCGAGGCCGACGACACCGCGAAGGTCGACGTCGACGTCGCCGAGGTCGGCCGGGTGCTGGGCAACCTGCTGGCCAACGCGATCCGGCACACCCCCAGCGACGGAACGGTCGCGGTGACGGCGAACGTGTCGGCGGCACATGCCGTGGTGTCCGTCGCGGACACCTGCGGCGGTATTCCCGAGGCGGACATCGACCGGATCTTCGAGACCGGTTTCCGCGGCGAGCCCGCGCGCACACCCAGCACAGCTGGCTCGGGCGACGACAGCCCGCCCGCGGCCACCGCCCCCGAGGGAAGCCAGTCGGGACTCGGCCTGGCGATCGTGCGCGGCATCGTCGAGGCCCACGGTGGCGGTGTGACGGTCCACAACGTCGACGGTGGCTGCCGGTTCGTCGTCGAGCTCCCGCTCGCCGCCTGAGATCCGCACCGCGCGCCGGACGGCGACCACCAGCCGCCTCCCACCGACCGCCCGCTACCCGCTACCCGTCAACCTCCCGCTGCCTGCGCGGGGTGCGACGTCGCGCTGCCCGGGTGGCCATGATGACGACGGCGCCGGCCCACACCGCCCCGAGCACGAGGGCGAGGTTGCGCCGGTAGGGCAGCGGATTCGTGGTCGGGTTCCCGGGCGTGCCCCCGTAGCCGAGCCACAGCGGCAGGCACATCAGCGCCACCGAGGCCGAGATGATCAGAGCACCCTGCACCACGGCCCGGTACGGCGCCGGGACGAACCGGCTGAGGGCGAACCCGACAAGCGCGGTCGCCGGCACCAGCACGAGATCGTGCACGATGACCCCACCCGCCAGCCACGACAGCGAGTTCGGCGGGTTGGTCGGTCGCGGATGGGTGAACAGGCCGGCGAGCCCGTAGCCGAGCGCCGCGAGGCCGGCGGCGACGAGCACGGCCCGCACGACCCGCGGATGGTTGCCGGTCACACCATCACCACCCGGTGCACCCACTTGGTCTGCAGGACACCCGGCCGGTTCGGCGCGATCAGCCGGGCCGGGTAGCCGTGCTCGATGTCGAGGAGAGCCCCGTCCAGCCGGGTCGCGAGCAGGGTCAGCGGATCGCGGGCGTGCGGCGGGGCGACCTCGCTTGTGCGGTAACCGCCACGGGCCTCCAGCGACTCCGCCCGGACGGTCGCCTCGGCCGGGWTGCCGGCCCGGTCCAACAGATCGCGCAGCCGCACCCCGGTCCAGGTGGCGTCGGCCGACCAGCCCTCGACACAGGTGATCGGCAGCCGGGACGTCGCGCGGCCCAGGTCGTGCAGCTCGGTCAGGGTCAGGGTGAACGGGCGCGGGCCGACGACCTCGAGTCGGTAGCCGGCGTCCCGGGCCACCCGCAGGACCCCGGCCGCGGCGGCGGTGCGGTTCACCGGCAGTCCCTGCGGCCCGAGGTTCGGCTGGCGCGGCGTGAGCAGCGCGGTGTCGGCGAGTCCGGGCACGAACTGGCCCGCCGTCGACACCGTGATCACACCGGCGGCGGTGCCGACCGCGATGCCGAAGCCGCGCCGGGACAGTCCGCCGCCCGGCGGCTCGGGCACGCTGACCCGCTCGGTCAGCTGCGACCGGTCGGCCCTGCGACGTCCCACGTTCGCCCGGACGACGGCCAGCTTGGCGGCCACGTGCACCACCAGCGCGCCGATGGTGACCCAGGCGACCCAGTAGTGGGTGACCGTGAAGAAGAACCGGAACCGGTACCACTGGGCGATGTTGGCGATCCCGGTCGCGAGCTGGAACAGCGCCCCGGCGATCAGCGGGAGGATCGAGATCCGCTCCAGTGCGTGCCCGACCGTCCGCACCGGCGGCCACTCCCACAGCCGGGGGTAGACCGTCCACAGCTTCGCCAGCAGCAGCGGCACGCAGGCGAGCCCGGTCGCCACGTGAACGCCCTGGGTGAGCCGGTAGAACCACACCGGCCTGGACGGCCAGGCCCACCAGCCCGGCGGATGCTGCATGAAATGCGACACGAGTCCGGTCAGGAACGCCGTGGCGAAGGCGGCTCCCAGCCAGAGCCCCAGCAGCGACGCGACCCGTGGGTCGTGCAGGCGGCTGGAGAAGGCGTCAGCACGCAGCGGACCGCGCCGCAGCCGACCGGGTGGCGGCGCGACGATGCGGTCGAGCAGTTTCATGCCCGCAACGTAGGCAGCGCGGGGCCCGTGATGGCCGGCCCGGCGCATTACGGTCCGCGGAAGCGTCCGCCTGGCAGGGTGCCATTCCCGGCGGGCGCCGTCAGGCTGTCGCGTCATGGTGATCCGTCCGCCTTCCGGGGCGCCCACGCCGACGAGCCCCGCCCGACCGGCCGCCGATCGGCGGACCGCGTCGGGAGCCAGCGGTCGTCGACGGGCTCTCGCCGCCGCCGCCGGGGCCCTCGCCGGGGTCCTCGGTCTGGAGTTCGCGGTCATCGCGCAGCCGGGCCCGCTGCCCGGCCCGCCGGCGGTGCTCTACCTGGTGCTCGGCTGGTGGGCGGTGGCCGCGCTCGGGACGTGGCTGTTGATCCGCGCGGGCTCGCGGCGGGCCACGGTCTGGCTGCTGCTGACGGGAGCCGTCGCGGTGCACGTGCTCGCGATCGGCACGGGCCCCCGGATGAGCGACGACCTCTACCGCTACCTCTGGGATGGCCGCGTCCAGGCAGCCGGCATCGACCCGTACCGCTACCCGACCAGCTCCCCCGAGCTGGCACAGCTGCGCGACGGCTGGCTCTGGCCGGACGACGCCGGCTGCGCCGCACGTGACCGCGGCCCGGGCTGCACGAGGATCAACTATTCGCAGGCGCACACGATCTACCCGCCCGTCGCGCAGGCGTACTTCACCGCCGTGCACTTCCTGCCGGGGCCGCCGCGGGAGAACAAGGTCCAGCTCTACGCGGCGCTGACCTCGTTGGCGCTGACCGGCCTGCTGGCCTCGGTCCTCGCCGCGCGCGGGCAGCCGATCGGGTACGCCGCCGCCTACGCGTGGGCGCCCGCCGCCGGCCTCGACGCGGGCATGGACGCCCATGTCGACGTGCTGGCGGCGCTGTTCACCGTCGGGGCCTGCGCGTTGCTGACCCGACGTGAGCCCGCGCCAGGCCGCGACGAACCCGGACCCGACCGGCGCGGCCGGGGGTGCCGGTCGGGTCGGTGGGGCCGGTGGGACTGGTCGGGCCGGGGCGGCCGGCCAGCCGGGCCGGGCGGGCTGCGGTCGCGCCCGTCCACCAGGGTCGCGGTCGCGGCCGGTGCCCTGCTCGGGGCCGCCGTCGCGGTGAAGCTCTATCCGGCGTTGCTGCTGGTCGCCGCCGCCCGCCGCCGGGTCCTGGCGGTCGTGGGCACCGCCGCGGCCGTCGTCGCGCTGTCGTACCTGCCGCACGTGGCCGCCGTCGGCCCGGACGTGGTCGGCTTCCTGCCGAAGTATCTCTCCGTCGAGGGCTACCAGGACGGCCACCGGTTCCTGCTGCTCGGGCTGCTGGGCTTTTCCGGGACGTCCGCCAAGCTCGCCGCAGGTGTCGTCCTGGCCGGGGTCGCGGTGGCGGTCTGGCGCGCCGATCCGGCCAGGATCAGCACGGAGCTCGGCGCGCTCCGGCTGCTGGGGGCGGCATTCCTGCTCGCCACTCCGGCCCAGCCCTGGTACGGGATACCGCTGGTGGCGCTCGCCGTGCTCGCTCGGCGCCCCGAGTGGCTGGCCGTCGCCGCGGCGCCCTACGTCCTGTACATGGCGCTGTTCACCGAGCATCTCGCGTTCGATGATCGGATCACCCGCCCCGGCGGTTACGCCGTCGGTGCCGTCATCGTCATCGTCGCCGCCGTGGTCCGGGTCGCGGTTGGTTCCGGGAACGCGGCCAGGAGCAGCTCCGCCTGGGCCACGGAGGACCAGAGCGGGCAGGGGCGCGGATCAGGGAAGGTCGAAGGGGAGCGTCATCCCGTCCAGCGCGGCCGGGCAGGGGCATGACCGTGCGGACGGCACCGGCAGGGTCGGAACGACCCGGCACACCAGGTCACGCAGCGATTCGATGTTGCGCGCGAACACCTCGAAGACCTCGGCCTGGCTGACGGCCGAGGCCGCGTCCACGCCTGCGTCATAGTCCGTCACCAGCGCAAGCGCCGTGTAGCAGATCGCGAGCTCCCGGGCCAGGACAGCCTCCGGATGACCGGTCATGTTGACCAGCGACCAGCCCTGCCCGGCGAACCAGCGGGATTCGGCCCGGGTGGAGAAGCGCGGCCCCTGCACCACGACCATCGTCGCGCCGTCGACCGGTGCCTGGCCGGCCTCGGCCCCGGCCTTCAGCACCGCCGCACGCCCGGCCGGGCAGTACGGGTCGGCGAACTGAACATGCGCCGCACCGGAGTCGTAGTAGGTCTGCGCACGCCCCGACGTCCGGTCCACCAGCTGGTCCGGCACGACGACCGCGCCGGGCCCGAGCTCGGGGCGCAGGCTCCCCACCGCGACCGGGGCGATCACCTGCCGGACTCCGAGGCTGCGCAGCGCCCACATGTTCGCCCGGTAGTTGACCTCGTGCGCCGGCAGGCGATGACCCCGGCCGTGCCGGGGCAGGAACGCCACGGCCCGACCACCGATCTCACCGACCGCGACCGCGTCGCTGGGATCTCCGTACGGTGTGGTCACGGCGACGTCCGTCATCCCGTCGAGCAGCGAGTAGAAGCCGCTCCCGCCGATCACACCGATCTCCGCCCCGGTCACGCCCATCTCCCGTCGTCCGCAGACCGCGATCCGCAAACCGCGATCCGCAATCGGAACACCCGCTCCGGGCGGAAGCTACCGACGGAACGCGGCTCTCTCCCACGCGACGGGCCATCCGTCCCCGGTTCGTAATCGACGCCCGGACGCGGAGCCGGTAGCCGGAGCCGGAATCAGCGGCCGGATACCGTCACGTTCGGATTCACGGAGGGTTCGCGGTGCCGACCGCGGTCGCGAACTCCTCGACCCGGTCGGTGCCGCCGGCGATCATGATCAGGTCGCCGGGCCCGAGGACGGTGCCGGCCTCGGCGTGGGTGAACTGGCCGCCGGGATGCTTCACACCGACGATGGTGATCCCGAACCGGCTGCGCAGGGCGGTCTTCTCCAGCGCGCGGCCGCAGATCTCGCGGGGGGCGCGCAGCTTCGCGATCGCGTAGTTGTCGTCGAACTCCAGGAAGTCGATGAGCCGGCCGGTCATCAGGTGGGCGACCCGCTCACCGGCGTCGCGTTCGGGGTAGACGACATGGTTGGCGCCGATGCGCTCCAGGATGCGGCCGTGCTCGCGGGTGATCGCCTTCGACCACACCTCGGGGACGGCCAGGTCGAGCAGCACGCCGGTGGCGAGCACGCTGGCCTCGATCTCGGTGCCGATCGCGACGACGGCCCGGCGGAACTCGTGCGCGCCGAGCTGGCGCATCACCACCTCGCTGGTGGCATCCGCCTCGATCACATGGGTGATCTGGCCGGACCACTGCTGGACCAGGTCGTGGTTGCGGTCGACGGCGACCACCCGGTGGCCGAGCTCCTGGAGGGTCTGGGCCAGCGTCCCGCCGAACCTGCCGAGACCGATGACGAGGACGGCGTCCTCGCGGTTCCTGCTAGCCAACGATCGGCCTCTCCTCCGGTAGGCGGTACAGCTTGCGCCGTTCGCGCAGCGCCAGGGCGGAGGCCACGGCGATCGGCCCGGTCCGTCCGACGAACATCAGCACGATGAGTACACACTGCCCGAACGCGGGGAGCTCACCGGTGATCCCCGTCGACAGGCCGACCGCGCCGAAGGCGGACATGACCTCGAACAGGACCACGTCGAGGGTGTGCTCGGTCGCCAGGAGCAGGCACAGCGTGGCGGTGACGACCAGCGCGACGCCGAGCAGTGCGACCGCGAGTGCCTGGCGCAGCGCGGCCGAGGGGATCTGGCGGCCGAACGCGTCCGCCGTCTCGTCGCCGCGGGCCTCGGCCAGGATCGCGAACAGGAGAATCATGAAGGTTGTGATCTTGATGCCACCGGCGGTGCTCGCGCTGCCACCGCCGATGAACATCAGCACGTCGGTGATGAGCAGCGTGGCCGGATCCGCCTGGGCGTAGTCGATCGAGTTGAAGCCGGCGGTGCGGGCGGTGACGCTGGCGAAGAACGCCGTGAGCAGTCGGCCACCGACACCGTGCTCGCCGAGCGTCGCGCTGTTGCGCCATTCCACCGCCGCGATGGCSGCCAGTCCGACGACGGTCAGCATCGCGTAGCCGAGCAGCGTCACCCGGGTGTGCAGCGACCAGGCCCGCGGTCTGCGCAGCTCGTGCCGCAGCTCGAACAGCACCGGAAAGCCCAGCCCGCCCAGAATCGCTCCGCCGGCGATCGCCAGGATGATGACGGGGTCGCTCGCGAAGCCCATCAGGTTGTCGGAGTACAGCGAGAAACCGGCGTTGTTGAACGCGGTGACCGCGTGGAACACGCTCTCGTAGGCGGCCCGGGCCGGGGACCGGTCGTAGCTCAGCCACAGCCGTGGGAACAGCACCGCGGCGACCACGGCCTCGACCGTGAACGTCACCAGTGCCACCGCGCGCACCAGCCGGCGCACGTCACCGAGACCGAACGACCCGGTCTCGACCGCCGCCAGCAGCCGGATGCGCACGCCCAGCCGGCGCGACACGAGCAGCCCCAGCAGCGACGCCGAGGTCATGAACCCAAGCCCGCCCATCTGGACGGATCCCATCACCACCAGCTCGCCGAACGTCGACCAGTGGGTGCCGGTGTCGACGACCGAGAGCGCCCCGCTCGCGGCCCCGGTCGCCGTGAACAGCGCCGTCAGCACGGACGTCGTCCGGCCGGGTTCGGTGGCGGCCGGGACGAGCAGGAGCATCGTGGTCACCGCCACCGTGACGGAGAACCCCAGCACCACGAGCCGGACCGGATGGGCCGCGAGCGCCACCCAGGGGCCGCGCCTCCTCATCCGCCGGGCAAAGCGACCACTCTCCGGGCGCAGGATGCTCGAGAACCCGTCGTCACCAGCCGGCACGGCTCGCCGCAGCGCCACCACACCTCCCTGTGCCCGGATCTCTCGACGGCCATCATCCCGGCCCGGCCACCGCGGCCAGAGCTGGGCACGTGCCATGGATCTCGATCGGGCGATTCGACTTCGCCGCGTCAGGGCCGGTGCCTGCATGGTTCGCGTGCGCGGCCGGGCCGGGCGGGCTTTCCTGGATCGTGCCGCGGCGCCGGCCGGTCGCCGTGGGCGCTGCGGTTCTGCTGTGACGTCGTCCGGGAGGAGAAGGTCTGTGACCACGGTGGGCGTCGCGGGGACATCCGAGGAGGGCACCGCGGCGATCATGGAAGCGGTGACGGCGACACGGCTTCCCGACCCGTATCCGCGGTACCGGCAGATCCGGGAGCGCGGGGCCTTCATCACCGGGGAGATCGGTGGCCGCAGTGCCACGCTGGTGACCCGGCTCGCGGAGGCGTCCGCCGTGCTCAGCCATTCCGCCGCCGGGCACGGCTTCAGTGACGGCATCAACTACCGGGCCGGGATGCGCGACGGTCTGGGGTCGCTGCTGCGGGCCGACCCGCCCGATCACACCCGGCTGCGGCGGCTGGTGGGCCGGGCGTTCACCCCCGCGGTCATCGAGTCGCTGGCCGCGGAGGTCACCTCGCTGGCGAACGAGCTGCTCGACGAGGCGCTCGAGCGGGCCGAGATCGACGCGGTCACGGCGTTCGCCCGGCCGCTGCCGTTGCGGACGATCTGCCGGCTGCTCGGGGTGCCGGCGGCGGACGAGGAGGAGTTCGGTGGGTGGGCCGACGCGCTGACCCGCGGGCTGGACCCCTACTACCTCCTGACCGAGGAGGAACAGGCCACCTGCCATCGGGCGGGGAAGGCGTTCGACGCCTACTTCGTCGATCTGATCGCCCGCCGCCGCGCGGCGCCCCAGGATGATCTGCTCAGCCGGCTCGTCGCCCTGCACGACGACGGCGACGTGCTCTCCGAGCGGGAGCTGCTGGAGCTGTGCGCCCTGCTGCTGGTGGCGGGCTATGAGACGACCGCGAACCTCATCGCCAGCGGAGTTCTCGCCCTGGTGCGCAATCCCGACCAGCTCGCGGCTCTGCGTGCCGATCCCGGCCTGGTCGGTTCCGCGGTGGAGGAGATGATCCGGTACGAGGCGCCGGTGCAGTTCGTCGCGCGGACGTTCCTCACCGACGCCGAGATCGCCGGGCGGTCGTTCGCCCGTGGTGACGGCGCGATCCTGATGCTCGGCGCCGCCAACCGGGACCCGGAGGCCTTCGAAGATCCGGACCGGTTCCTCGCGGCGCGCTACACGGGGTCGGCCCGGACCCGGCGCCATCTCGGGCTCGGCGTGGGCATCCACTACTGTCTCGGCGCGCCGCTCGCCCGGATGGAGGCGGAGATCGCCTTCCGGGTGCTGCTGAGCCGCACCCGGTCGTTCGTGCTGGCCGCGGAGACTCTCGCCTACCGGCCCCAGATCGTCGTCCGCGGGCTGAGCGAGCTTCCGCTGCGTCTTTCGGCCTGAGCCGGCCACGGCCACCGGACCGGCTCAGGTGCCGGAGCCGTCCGCGCAGAGGCTTTCCCGGACCACCTGGAACGCGGTGCCGGCCGGGTTGATCTGGACGAAGGCATTGCAGGTGGTGGGTTTTCCGACGTTGTCGCGGAAACTGACCGGAGCGATGAGCCCACCCGCGTCGTAGCGGGTGACGTCACGTAGTGCGTCGATGAAGCCTTCGCGGGTGGGGCAGGGACCGGCGAGTTCCAGGCCGCGCAGGAACATGTCCGTGTAGAGGTAGGCGAACATCGCGAACTGCTGTTCCGGTTGACCCGCCGCGGGAGCGAAGGTGTTCATGGCCCGGCGATAGCGGTCCATGGCCGGGCCGCCGGCTTCGAAGGGGCGGAAGTACACGGGGAACGACACCCCGGCGAGGCGCGGTCCCATGGCAGTCAGCAGACGCTGGTCGTATCCGCTCAACGCGACGCTCGCGGTGATGTCGAGGTGGGCGGCCTGCACGGCCTGCATGATGGCGGCGAGGTCGTCCGGCGTCGAAAGCGCGAGAATCGCGTCGGCGTCCATGCCCGCGATCTGCTGCGCCGCCCAGGCGGCGCTCTCGGTGGCCGCGTTGAAGGGAACGGACCCGGCGACCGTGAGCCCGATCGATCGCATGGCGTTCACGTACTGGCCGGCGTTGTCCAGGGTGGCCTGTCCCGTGCCGGTGGTGAAGATCGCGACTCTGGTGCCGCCGACGGCCTGGATGTAACGGCTGACGGTCTGGGGGGAGGCTCCGTAGCTGTCGGAGAACATGTTCGGGTGTTCGGCCCAACCGGACTCGACTGCCAGCCCGATCACGGGCACCTGTTGCTTGTCCAGCTGGTCCATCGCGTCGTTGAGGGCGACCGTGACCGTGATGAGACCGAAGACGGCCTCATCCTGAACGAGAGCCTGGGTGACGCTGACACCCTGCGAGAGCGAGCCCCCGTCGTCGGCTAACTCGTAGGTGACCCGCCGGCCGTGGACGCCGCCCTCGTCGTTGGCCAGGCCGATCCGCGCGTCCACGCCGAAGCGAGCGGAGGCCAGCGCGTCGGCGCCGATACCCGAGTCGGACACGACGAAGCCGAGGTTCACCTGGTTCGCGGTGACCCCGGGGCTGTGACAGTCCGCCGACGCCTCGGACCTGGAATCCGCTGCCGAGCAGCCAGCCACACCGGCCACACCGACCGCCACAACCGCGGTGATGGCGGCCAACCGCCTCACCGAACCACCTGCACGCATGGCGCCCCCACGAACCGGCAGGCTGGGCGAACGGCCACCAGCGGGCAAAGCAGGCCGCTCCGACTCCTACCAAAATGGATAAAATATCTCACTTGGACCCGATGGGGAATATAACGTGCTCGGCGGTAGCACGGATAGCCCCTCCGGCCATCGGGTCGGCACGGTCGGCGGCTCTACCGGGGCCAGACCCGGGCGAAGGTGAGGAGCTGGTCGACCATCAGGTCCAGCCGCTCCCCCAGCGACGGCTCGCCGGGCGGGCCTGGGGCGTCGAGCTCCACCGGCACGGCCGAGTTGACCGTGAGACCCAGCGGGGTCGGCCAGCCCCGCAGCGCGTGGACGATCGAGCGCAGCGAGGTCAGGGTCGTCCCGCCGGCCTGTGCGCCGTGGGCGCACACGATGAGGCCGACGGCCCGGCCGTCCAGGTAGGAGCGGGTGTCGCCGCGCAGGTCCTCCAGGTAGTCCAGGGCGTTCTTGACCAGGCCGGACACCCCGCCGTGGTAGCCCGGCGAGGCCACCACGACGGCGTCGCACGCGGCGACCGCGGCGATCAGCCGCTGGGCCGCGGGTGCCCGCTCCGGCCGCTCCGGCGCGTAGATCGGCAGGTCGAGGTCGGCGGAGGCGAAAAGGGTCGTCTCCGCCCCGGCCGCAGCAGCCCGGTCGAGCGCGGCGGCGACCAGGCGTTCGGTCGTGGAGCCCGCCCGGCCGGTGCCACCGATGCCGACCACGCGCAACGGCCGGCTCACGGGCGCGGTTCCTGGGAGGTCTGGGAAGTCTGGGAAGTCTGGGAAGTCTGGGAGGTCTGGGAGGCGGCGTGGTCCTCGATGGCCTTGCCGATCGCGGTCGCGGTCTGGTCCTTCCAGGTCTGGGAGAGGCTGACCTGCCAGTCCTGGGAGCCGAGCGGCCCGGCGGACGCACCGGTGAAGTGCGGGACGACCTCGCGGGCGAACAGCTCGTAGCTGCGCCTGGTCGCCTCCTGGTCGGCGAGGTCGGCGGCCAGGATCAGGTAGGTGCCGAACCCGCCGGACTGCTGCCACAGCCGCTCGATCTGTTCGATCGCCATCTCCGGGGTGCCGCAGATGAACGAGCCGGTCTCGTTGCCCCGCCTGATCCGGTCGGCCAGCGGGGTGTTCGGGTCACCGGGGATCGGCAGCACCTTCGACTGGTAGGTCTGCACGTCGACGAGGCCGTACTCGACGTCCTTCGCGGCCTGTTCCACGGTCTCGGCGAGGTGCATCTGACCCATCAGCCGCCAGGATCGCCGGTCGACGGTCTGCCCGTGCTTCTCGGCGACCTCGTTCGCCACCGACCAGTGCGAGCCGAGCACGTCGAAGCCGCCGGCCTGGCTGGCGGCGATCGACAGCATGCCGGCGCCGAACCGCCCGGCGGTGCGCGGGCCCGCCGGGGAGAAGGTGGCCGCCACGGCGATCTCGGGCCGGGGCCGGGTGTAGGGCGCGAGCTGCAGCACCGCGTCCTGCAGGGTGAACCAGTCCGTCTTGCGGGTGACCGGTTCCCGGCCGTCGAACAGCGCGGTGATCGCCTCGAGCGACTCCTCCATCATGGCCCGCTGGCGGTTGGTGTCGATGCCGAGCATGTGCGCGTCGGAGGCGAGCTGCCCGGGGCCGACGCCGAACATGATCCGCCCGCGGGTCAGGTGGTCGAGCAGCACGATCCGGTCGGCCACGTTCAGCGGGTGGTGGTACGGAAGCGAGACCACGCCGGTACCGAGCCGCAGGTGGCGGGTGCGGGCGGCGGCGTGGGCGATGAACACCTCCGGCGAGGCGATGATCTCCCAGCCGCCGGAGTGGTGCTCGCCGATCCAGGCCTCGTCGAAACCGAGCCGGTCCAGGTGCTCGAGCAGCGAGACGTCCTGCTCGAGCAGGAGGGTGGGGTTGCGCCCGGCGCGGTGGAACGGCGCCATGAAGACACCGAACTTCAACGGCCACCGCTCGCCCGCGGCCACCTTGGAGGAGATCTCCCGAGCTAACGACATGTGGTCCTCCTGTGCTCGCTTCGACTGGCCGGCAGGCTCTCAGTTCGCAGGAAGTGAATCAAGAGTCGCATTATGCGAACGCTGGGCGGCGGCGCCGCCGGGACGCCTCACCCGTCCCGGCGGCGGCCGTGCGTGGCAGCGGTGACGGCGTCCGCCGCGGCTCTCACCTGTTCACCGAGCTCGATGACCCTGGCGCCGGACAGACGTCCGGTCGTCCCGTTCCCCCGCCCCTCCCTGCCGTCCCGACCTTCCCGGCCGGACCGCCCGATGATCAGGCACAGCACGACGGCGACCGACCCGCCCGCGTCGAAGACCGGGGCGTTGATGGACGTCGGCCGGTACTGCGCGTCCGGGTCGACGGTCGCGGGCAGCGTGTCGGCAAGGTCGAAGGCGCGCCCGACATCCGCCATCAGCCGCCGCAGCGCGGCGGTATGGCTGGGCGTGTGCGTGGTAGCCGGCGCGGTCGCAGTCGCCGACGTGGTCGCAGTCGCCGACGTGGTCGCAGTCGCCGACGTGGTCGCAGTCGCCGACGTGGTCGCAGTCGCCGACGCCGCGGCCGCCCCGGTGCGCGCGGCAGCGCCCGCCCGCTCCTCCCCGTCCAGGTCGGCGACCAGGGAACTGAGCCGTTCGTAGAGGTGGTCCTCGATCTCGACCGCCCAGCCGCGGGAGCGGATGCCGGCGAGCCCCGGTGCCAGCCGGGCCAGCGCGTCGGCGGGCCGGTCGGGCCCCAACCGGGCGAGCCACGCCTCGGCGGCCGCGTCGTCCGCCCATGCCACGCACACCGCGCCGAGCGGTGGACGCGGCTGGATCCGGTCACCGAGACGCAGCCAGTAGGCACCGTGCCGGACTCCGCCGGGCGCGGTGTCGCCGACGGGGGCATAGGGCAGGCCGATCTCGCCGACGAGCAGGTCGTCGTCCTCGCCGGGGATGCCGCCGGCCACCAGGGCGACGCAGGGAATGCCGGTCGCGGCGGCGAGGTCGCGGACAAAGGGGCGCGCGGCGTCGATCGCGGTGCCGCCCTGCGCGGCGGCCCGCCCGGCGGCGATCAGTGCCGGGCCGAGGCGGTAGGTGCGCAGCTCCGGGTGCCGCAACAACCAGCCACGCCGAGCCAGAGCGACGATCATGGGATGGACGGTGGCCTTGCTGACACCGGCCGCCCTGGCGATCTCGGCGAGGGTGAAACCGTCGGTGGGCCGGCTGGCCAGCAGGTCGAACAGGTCGAGAAGCCGCTCGGTCTGCGGCGATGGTCGGCTCATGGTGCCCGCGAATGTAACTCGTCGGGCGGCCAGGGCCGACCGGAAGCGTTCGCATAATGCGACTCTTGATTCGGCGTCTGCGTACCGTCAGGCTGTCCGACGTGGTGAACCGGATTGCGGGAAAAGTTGCCATCGTCACAGGAGCGGCGAGCGGGATCGGGCGCGCGGTGACCCGGCGGTTCGTCGCCGAGGGTGCGCGGGTGGTCGGCGGAGACGTCAACGAGGAGGGGCTGGCGGCGCTGGCCGCCGAGCTGGGCGAGTCCTTCGCCGGCGCCCGCTGCGACGTCACCGTCGAGGCCGACGTCGCAGCGCTGGTGGAGCTGGCCACCAGCCGCTTCGGCGGGCTCGACATCGCCGTCGCCAACGCCGGCGGCGGAACCAACGCGGAGATCGTCGACCACGACTTCGCGGAATGGCGCCGGGTCGTCGACCTGTGCCTGCACGGGGTCTTCCTCACCGTGAAGCACGCCGGGGCGGCGATGCGCGCGGCCGGAGCCGGCGGCAGCGGCGACAGCGGCTCCGGCGGCGGCTCGATCGTGACGATCGCCAGCCTCAACGCCGTGCAGCCCGGCCGCGGCATGGGGGCGTACTGCGCGGCCAAGGCCGGGGTCGTGGCGCTGACCGAGGTGGCGGCGATGGAGCTCGGCCCGGCCGGGGTACGCGTCAACTCCGTCGCCCCGGGCCTGGTGCGTACCTCGGCCACCGGCCCGATGTGGAGCCTGCCCGGGCTCGTCGACGAGTACATCGACAACACCCCGCTCGGCCGGTTCGCCGAACCCGACGAGGTGGCGAGCGTCGTGCTGTTCCTCGCCTCCGACGAGGCGGGCTTCGTCTCCGCGAGCCTCTACGGCGTGGACGGCGGCGCCCGGACCAGGCGCTACCCGGACGTGATCGGCACCGCCACCCGGCTGCTCGGCTCGGGAGCCTGACCAACACCGCAAAGCCTGCCCAACACCGCAGAGCCCGACCAGCACCGGAAAGCCGGACCAACCCCTGGAAGGACGTGCCACCCGCGATGCGAGCTGCCCGCCTGCACGGCCCCCGCGACCTGCGGGTCGACGACGTCCCAGCCCCGTCCGCCGGCCCCGGTGAGGTGCTGCTGCGGCCCCTGTTCACCGGGCTGTGCGGCTCCGACCTGCACATGTGGCACGGCGGCACCGGGATGTCCGCCGGCCCGCTGACACTCGGCCACGAGTTCTCCGCCGAGGTCGTCGAGGTCGGCCCGGACGTCGACGACCCCCGGGCCGCCGCCGGGCAGCTGCGCCCCGGGGCGCTGGTGTCCGTCGAGCCGATGTGGACGTGCGGCCACTGCGGCCCGTGCCGCGCCGGCTCGTACAACCTGTGCCGCAACATGGTCTGGCACGGGCTGTCCGACCGGGCCGGCGCGCTCGCCGAGCTGACCGTCGTGCGGCCCGGCATGGTGCACATGCTGCCCGAGGGCCTGGACGCCGTCCAGGGTGCGCTCATCGAGCCGCTCGCGGTGGCGCACCACGCGGTCAGCCGGTGCGGCGACATCGCCGGCGGCAGCGCCCTGGTGCTCGGTGCCGGGCCGGTGGGTATCGCCGCCGCGCTCGACCTGGTCGCCCGGGGTGTCGAGCGGCTGATCGTGTCGGAGCCGTCGAAAGTCCGCCGCGCCGCGGTCACCACCGTGCTGGCCGCCGTCGGCGCGGGCACCGCCAGCGTCGTCGACCCGGCCGAGACCGATCCGGCGGAGCTGGCCAAGGAACTGACCAAGGGCGAGGGCGTCGACTGTGTGGTGGACGCGGCCGGCGTCGAGCCAGCGTTCCAGGCCGGCCTGTCAGCACTTCGCCCCGGCGGAACCCTCGTGACCGTGGCCACCTACCTGAAGCCGGTAAGTCTCCACCCGCTGCTGACGATGCTCAGCGAGCTCGACGTACGGGCCTCCCTCGGCTACCGCGGCGACTTCCCACCGGTCGTCGACCTGATGGCCGCCGGCGCCTTCCCCGTCGACGGCTGGGTGCGTCAGGTGCCCCTGCCCGACGTCGCCGGAGCATTCGAACTGCTGGACGCCGGCGCCGACATCAAACTGCTCGTCGACGTCAGCGCATAACGCGCCCACCGCACGCCGGCCCCCCGGCCGCCTCGACACCGCGGACTCCGCGGACGCCGCGGACTCCGCGGACTCCGCGGACGCCGCGGACGCCCTCCGCGCGGGCATGCCGAACGCAATGATCGACGCCAGCGCTGTTGTCCCGCGTCAAGTTCTTGGAAACTGTTCGTCGGGGTGTAGGCGATCTCGACGTTGTTCGCCGCGGCCCAGTCCCCGACCCGGCTGTCGACGCGGGTCGTCAGGTGCGGCGCGTAGATGTCGCAGATGATCGCGATCCGGACGTCGGGCGGGTAGAGGCTGCGCAGCTAGCGGACGCCCCCACCGCAGCCGCGGCCTTCAACCACCACGGCCCGACCATCCCGTCGCGGATCTGGCCAAGGAACGGAGCAACGCAAGCCCGCCCTCGGCGGCCTGACCAACGAATACGAACGAGCCACCTAAAACCCCAGCTCAACACCGGTGGACGAGTTCTGACACCCCACAGGACCGGAACTGGGTGGGGAATTCGGTGAGCCGCTCCTGGAAAAATGTCCCACATTCGGCCGGAGTGTGTCACAGTACTGCCGGTGAGGGTTTAGGGTGCGTGCGTGCCCGGCCTCGATACGTCCTCCGACGTGGCGGGGGCTTCCCCCCTTTCTCCGAGTGGTGAGGGTGATAGACCAAAACGAGGCCGTTGACGTCGCTGACCCTTCGTTACCCGTGCAGCTTCGGCTTCTGTTCGGCGGCGGGGTGGCTGGGGCGTTGCTGTTCGTCGTGGCGCTCGTCGTCATCCTGACGGGCGCGACCTCTCCCCAGACCCCCGAACTGACCATTCCGACGGCTCCGGCTGTGCCAACCCTGCCGGGATTCACCGGCCTGTTCCCCACGGGCTTCCCTGAATTCCCGACGGACTTCCCGACGGACTTTGAACTGCCGACGCTGCCAACGCTGCCAACGCAGCCGGCGCTGCCGGGAGGTGCCGGATGACCGCGGGCGACGCCGGGGCGGTGGCACCGGCGGTGGGCGAGGCGGACGACGTCTACGCCCGCGCGGGCGCGCGGGCGCTGCTGGTCTGCAGGGCGGCGACTGGTCTGTACCTTCTCGAGGTACTGCTGAACCTGACGAGGCCGCGGCTCGGGCCGAACGAGGCGTCGCTGACGATCCTCGAAAAGCTGCCGGACGACTCCAGCTCATTCGGGCGGCTGCTCTCGATGCCCCGAGCCGTCTTCTGGCTGGTGCTCGTCGGGATCGTCGTCGGGGTGGTGCTCCAGGCGGTCGCCCTGTTCCGGCCGAGGACGGGCCGGGACGCGACGGAGCTGCTGTGGCTGACCGTGGCGGCGCTGGTCGGGCCGTTCGCGCTGATCCCGCTGACGGTCTACTTCACCTATCCGCTGGTGACACTGGCCTGCATTCCCAGCACTGCCCTCGTGCTCTGGCTGCTGCACAACAACTGCCAGCGTTTCGCCCGGCTGCCGGCGCGGGTGCTGCTCGCCGCCTTCGGCTGGGGCGCGCTGGTCGCGGCGGGATTCGTCCGGGCCTGCACCGGCCTGCTGTTCGGGCTTGTGTACGCGCACCAGGCGAAGGGCACCGAGGACGACCTCCAGGGGTTGCTCCGGTCCCAGATGCGCACGCTCGACTTCGTCACACTGCACTTCGGCGTGCTCTACCAACTCACCGCCGCCGCCGGCGTGCTGGTGCTGCTGATTCTGCTGCGCGGCCGGATCGTTGACCTGACGACAGGCCTCGTCCTCGGTGCGGCCGTCGGCCTGGGGATCGCGTTCAGCGACAGCGTCCTGTTCATCAAGCTGTTCGGGTCGCTGGGTTTCATCAACGGCTCGACCCCGGGATTCCAGTACTGGATCCACCAGTCGATCGGCCTGCTCGGCGGGCCGGTCACGTTCGGCGCGCTCGCCGGGGCGGCCCTCGGGGTCGCCTTCCAGCTGCGCGACCGGCGCCAGCAACTCCAGGTGGCCGGCACCGGGCTGCTGGCGGCGGTCGGTGGCTACGTGGGCACGGAGAACCTGGCGGCCCTGTTCTCGAAGCTGGCGCACCGGGACCTGGCGAACGGCACGGTCTTCGACACACTGATCGTCTCCCCGGGGCTGTGGCTGGTCACGCAGACACCGTTCATAGCCCTCGCCGCGGTGTTGCTGGTGATAGCCCGGCGGACCCGGGCCGCCGCCGGGGCCAGGGCCATGGAGGATGCGCGTGCGAGCGGGATCGTCGGCGACATCGAGGCGAAGATTCTGCTCGACCCCGGCCGGCGGCTATGGACGTTGGTCACCACGTGGCGAACCCGGGGCCGGCCGGCTGCGGTGGCGCTGGGCCGCCTGCAGGCGGCCCAGCTCGAGCTTGTTGGCAGCCGATGGCGGCCTCCCGGCGTGGAGCCGGGCCAGCGCGAGGCAGAACGCCTGAACGAGACGAAGGTGCCGCGCCTACGGCAGGCACTGGCCGACGCACTCGATCCTGGAGCGTCATGAGAACCGCGTTCCGACTGGCCGCGGCCGTCCTGGTGGCGTCGTTCCTGCTAGTCGCGGCGCCCCCCCGGCCGGCGGCGGCCTGCGATGTCAGCTACGGCTACCGGCCGACGCTGGACTTCGACGACCTGGCGAACCGACGAACGTGTTCGACTGCGTCGTCGGTGACCGCCAGCGTTGTCGTCGACCTGCTGGCGCTGGCCGCCCTCGCCTCGGCCAGCGTGCTCGTCTACCGTCGGGCCCGGGCCGGCGCCGGGCCCGACGCGGACGCCACCCTGGCCGCCTACCTTGTTCAGGCGCGAACCGAGCCTGACCGGGCCGAGGCTGTCGATGATCAGGGCACGCCGGCCTGACGGCGCGCGGTGGCGCGCGGCGGCGGCCCTGCTGGCGACTCTCGCCGTCCTGCTGGTCGGACTGGCGCCGCCGAGTTCGGCGACCAAGCCCCCGGGCGCGGCCGTCGGCACCCGGTTGGATACTTACTACGACGAGCCGATCTTCCGCCAGGCGTTGTTCCTGCGTCTGGCGGCCAACAGGGCCCAGACGTCGTTCCAGGCGCTCAGCGCCATCAAGAACGTCGCCGTCGAGATCTGGGATCCGCGTACGGTCGACGAAGGCTTTCTGAAGGGCATCTTCGGGCAGACCGTCGGCACAAAGATTGACAACAGCATCGGGGCGGCGCTGCGGGTCGACACGATGGATCTCGCCACGGCCCGGAAGTACATCGGCGACGCGCTTTACCGCGAGCTCGCGAAGGCCGGCTACTCCCGGGTGTATGTCGCCAGCGCGCTCAGCCGGACGAACGTCGACGAGCGATCGAGCACCCATTCGGAGGAGGCTCTCCAGCAGATCCGCGTGCGCATGGCGGGCGTGACCAAAAAGGCCGTGGCCGTGCTCCACGGGGGGTCGGAACGCCAGCAGTGCCCGCGGTGCGCGCCGATCTACCCGTCGAGCGTGCCGACGTCATACCTGGAGCCCTACGGTCTGACGATCGAGGAGACGGCCCAGCGGCAGGCCAAGCTCGCCAAAGTCGACCACGCGTCGGGCAGCGAGGAGACCAAGAAGGCGMAGAAGGCGGCGATCAACGCCGAGTACGACGCCATCGACGAGGCCCGCGCGGCGCAGGCGAGGGGGAACCTGCAGGTGCACCTGGACACCGCCCGGGACAACTACGAGCGTGACGTGCGCGCCGGCGGCGTGGCCGCCCAGGAGATCTTCCACACGACCCTTTCCGGCGACTGCCCGGGCAAGCCCCAAGGGCTCGGCCCGCTCGTCGTGCGCGCCGTCCTCGCGGCCGGATGCGGCGGGCAGGGCACGAAGTCGACCGGGCTGGCGGACGCGCTGGCCGGCGCGGACCTCGACCCGGGTGGCGTCGACTTCACCACTCTCGAACTGCGCTATCTCAGCGACTCCGGCAGCGGCCTCGAGTACGCGTTCAACGCCCGCCGGGACCCGCTGGCGGGCGACCCCCGGGCAAGCACCGGGCTCACGGTCGCCCAGGAGACCTCGGATGCGTTCTTTGTCTGGCTCGCGCTCGACCCATCGACGTTCTGGGTGAACCTCAGCCCGAACGAACCGGACCGTATCGTCGACGCCGAACTCGGCCGCACCGACGTCGGTCGGATCCTGCTCGAGGCGGACCTACGGATGAAGCAGACGAGCGCCGAACTGATCCACCCGGACACGGCGCTCGGCCAGGAGTACTGGGCCCGCTCCCAGGGTGGCTGCCTGACCGAACGGAACTGGATCGTCCCCGCGCCGGCGAGCGTCCGCGAGGACGGCGACAGCCTCTACATCCTCGACGCCCCGCTCGACGTCCAGACCGAGGCCACGCACACGCTGCCCGGTGGTACCGGGACGGCCGGGTCCTGCCCCGGGCAGGATCCGGCCGTCACCGCGGCCGAGGAGGAGCTCTACCGGACCCTCGTCCTGCCGAAGCTGAAGGAACAGATCAATACCGCGCCCGAGTACGCCGACCTGCGCCCCGTCTACCTGGCCCGGATCGCCGCCGAGTGGTACCGGGCACGCACCCTGCGTCATCACGCCACCTACGCGGACGTGATCGACAGCGGCGACGTCGACCGGTGGACGACTGAGTCCGGTTGGAAGCCGAGGGACACCTTCGACGCCTACGTCCGCTCCTACCGCGAGGGCGAGTTCGACCTCACCCGGCAGGTCGAGAGCGGCGGCGTCGTCACGACGTACAGGTATTTCTACGGCGGCGTCGACTTCTCCCACGTGCCGATGCGCGCTGTCGACGCGGCGGAGTCGGACCGGGTCGCCCCCGGCCTGCCCGAGGCCGCGCAGGCGTCGGTGACGCAGGCGGCGCCGGGCCAGGGCGACGAGATCTGGCTCGGCGGCGCGGTGCGGGGCAAGGGCCGGGGCGCGCTGGAGCGGGTCGGCGACGCGCTCAGCGGTCTCGCCTACAGCAGCGCCGGCCTGGCCCTCCTCGTCGTCGCCGGCCTGGTGCTGCTGTCGTTCGGCTTCTGGGGCCCACGGCTGGCGAGACGTCGCCGACCCCGCTGACCGGCCGGCAGTCCTGACCGCACCGTTGCATTGTGCGGAGGCAGGGCATGCCAGCGGGATGGCACCGCGGTTCCCGATACCCGTCACTCGGCCCGTGGAAGCCTGCACCCCCGTGTGCACGCCGCAGCGCGCCTCGCCGGCGATCGTGGGCCGGCAGATCCGCACCGCTCCCAGAGGACTCCGATCGATCAGGAATCAGCAGCCCGGTCGTAGGCGGCGAGTGCCTCGCCCACGGTGGCCTCCACGTCCTCTGCCAGCAGGAACCGGGCCGCGACGAGCCGCTCCGCCGCGGCCCGCACGGCTGACTCGTAGTCGTCGCGGCCCGCGAAGGCGGGCGGGCCGGTGAGCAGGGGCAGCCTGCTGCCGAGGAACTCGTACAGCGGGTTCGGGAGGCCGGGAACCGGCCGGCGAGGATTCCACCCGGTGTAGGCGGCCACCGGTACCGCGACGGCCGGCAACGCCACCCCGGCGATCTCGTTGCCGCCGGCGTCGATCGCCGGGACGATCGCGGGTCTCGCGGCGCCGAGCCGCAACGGCCAACGCCCGACGCCGGCCGCAGCCTGCGGGCCCAGGTCGACATCCCGGGTGATGTTGAGGGCGTCCAGGTCGGGCACCGCCGCGCCGGCAGCGGCGAAACGTTCGAGAACCTCTGCGCGGGTGGTGGCCGTTCCGTCGGTGTGGCGGGGCACCTCGCTCGGTGGGGGCTCGACGCCGTCGCAGGCCCACTGCACGAGCGCGACGAACAACGCGCGCAGGACCGGTCCGACGTCGTGGTCGTGGACCGGATTCGCCGCCGGCATCAGCTCCTTCAGCGCGGTCGGCATCGCGCCGAAGTGGTCGGTGCCGGCCAGCAGGTAGACCCGCGCGTCGGGGTCGTCGGGCAGGTCGTCGCCGGTGTCGGAGTCGACGTGCACCAGCGCGCCGTCGCCCCGCCAGTACTCCCACGAGCTGTTGGTCAGGAACAGTTTCGGGACGGCGCCGAGTGCGCGCTGCGGTTCGAGCAGGCCGGTGGTGTCGTACGGCGGCAGGTTCGGGAAACCGAGCGGATGGGTCAGCGACGGCTGGGCGTACCGGTGGTTGAACTCGCCCCGCCGGGCACCGGCGATGTGGGCGAGGACGCCGTCGAAGACCGCCGCGCCGCCCTCGTCGACGTTGCGGCCCTCGTGCAGGAACTGGCGCAGGAACCGGCCCGACTGCGAGACGCCGTACCCGAACGCGTGGGTGAACGAGCCGTCGCGGCGCAGCCACGACACGGCGTCGCGCACCGCGAGCAGCCCGGTGCCGACGACCGGGCACAGCGACGTCCGGTAGGTCAGCGTGTACCAGTGGAAGGCCTGGAATCCGCCGTCGAGCGCCACCGTCCGCTCGTCGACGAACCGCCAGCGTTCACGTTCGATGAGGCGCGGCGGCGCGTCCGGAGCCAGCTGCTCGGTGAGGAGCGCCTGCGGATCGTCGATGTCGGCGGTCGGGTATTCGGTGAAGGTGAAGAACAGCGACGAGTCGGACAGGGCGTGCGTGCCCTGGTCCGTGTCGGGCCGGAACTCCACCCGGATCCGTCCCGGCTCGACGCCGGCCGCGGTCGGTGCGCGCAGGCCGATGCCGGCGATACCGGCAACACCTGTGGTGCCCATGGTCCCGGCGTCGCCGCGGGTGATGTCCCACTGCCAGCCGCACCAGGCGATCGTCCAGCCCTCGGCGAGCAGGAAGCCGTCGCCCGGGTCGAGCCCGCCCAGGGCGGCGATCTGCATCAGCGGCGTTCCCGCGGAGAAGGGCACCCCGCCGAGCAGGCCGCGGTTGGCGACGACGAACAGCAGCCGGCCGTTGCCACCCCGCCCGCGCGGGCGGAGCAGGCGCAGGTCCGCGTCGAAGCGCACCAGGCCGTCGGGGCCGGCCGCCCGTTCGAGGTCGACGATCCCGTGGTTGGCCGCCGCGCGCGGGTCGACGGCGAAGTCGGCTACGGCGGACACGGCCTCGTAGGAGCCGTGTGGCCCCCAGAGCCGCCCTTCCGCGAACGGGCGGACGCTCTCGTCTCGAAGGCCGGTCAACCCCACACCGGGATCGTGACATACCGGGCAGCAATCGGGTGGGAGCCGCAGGGGCGAACCGGGCCCCGGGATGACGGCAGCCGCCGCACCAGCGTGGGCAAGAGTCCGAATCCGGCTGCGCGGGCCGCCCGCCTCGCTACGCTGACCAGGTGGACACTCAGGCGGTGCACGTGGACGCTTCGGCGGCGAACTCCGACTCCGTGATCGCGAGCGATCCCACCGGCTCACTCGGTGACGGCGACATCATGCTGCGCCTGCGCCGTGCCACGGCGATGGCGCACGCACGGGTCGAGGCCTGCGTCGGGCTGGACGATCCAGAAATCCCGCAGGCACGTTACCGCGAGGTGATGATCGCCTTCTACCGCCTCCACCTGGTGCTCGAACCGCGCCTTGACACGTTGTTCCACGAATTTGAAGATCCACTGCTGGACTGGCCGGGGCGCCACAAGCTCGGCAGCCTGATCCAGGACCTGCACGCCCTCGGCGTGGCACCAGACATGCTGACGGCACTCCCGGCGACGGCGGTCCCCGCCATGGACGACGTGGCCGCCGGGTTCGGCGCCCTTTACGTCACCGAGGGCGCGACCCTCGGCGGCCAGCTGATCGCGCGCTACCTGGGCGCCCGGGCCGACCTGGCCGGCGCCTACTCCTACTTCACCCCGTACGGGGACCAGGTCGGCCGCCGCTGGCGTGACCTGCGCATGGTCCTGCGCCAGTGGGTGGGCACGGACGAGACACGGGCGGAAGCGGTCGTCACGGCGGCGCTGGCCACGTTCCTCGCCTTCGAGGCCGCCCTCAACTGACCGGGCCGGTCGGCGACAGCGCTGGTCGGCGACAGCGCTGGTCGGCAGCCGGCCGTCAGTGGTCGAGCGCCTGCCACCGCAGCGGGGTCGCAGCGTCGACGCGGGTCACCTGGTCGATCTCGAAGTAGACCACGCGCAACGCACCGGGCCGGTCCGCCGCGTGCTCGGGGTCCCAGTCGATGCCGCAGTGGCCGGTCAGGTGCAGGGTGTCGCCGGTCTCCCAGCGGACGAACAGCAGCCCGGCGCGGTCGTCCAGCACGACGTTGCCGAGCGTCATGTAGAAGGAGTTACCGAGGTAGTCGGGCCAGCTCAGCCTGGTCGGGCTCTCCACCGTGACGAATCCGGGCGGGCCGCCCCGGTGTGACGCGTCGGCCCCGAGGTCATCCGTCCGGCTGGCGATGAAGAAGGTGTCGGCTTCCTGGATCCAGCGGCACTCGTCGACGGCGAGGGCCGTCCGGCGGGCGTTCTCCGGACGCGGTCGCACCTCCCCGGAGACGACGTCGACGACGACCCGCCGGTTGATGTACTTGGGGCAGTTGCCCAGCACCTGGTCGGTCCGCACCTCGAGGGTGTCTCCGGCTCGGCGCGCCCGACCGTTCAGCCGGATCCGGCGCCGCCGCGCGAAGTCGATGGAGAGCATGCCGATGCTGGTCTCGCTCTCGAACGCACCGCGCAGCGGGTCACCCGGTGGCGGGAGGGCATGCAGCACCACCGACTGGGCGCTGGTGGCCTCGGCGAAGCCCACCCCGCCGGCGATCATGGTCGACCAGACCGCGCCGTCGGGGTCACCGGCGCCGATGAAGACCATCGGCTGCCGGTGGAGGAAGTCCGCGAAGGCCCAGGAGATCGTGCCGTCGAACATGGGCGAGCCCCAGGCCTCATGGCCCTCGCCGGCGCGGCGCTGGACCATCTGCTCGCCGCGATGGGCCTGGCCAGGTCGTGAAGCTTCCACTGGACGTCCTCAGCTGGCGGCGCTGACCGCCGAGCCGGCGGTAGCGCGGGCGGTGGCGTCGGCAGCAGCGCCGACAGCGGTGCCTGCGGCGGTGCCGACGAGCGAGACGGTGTCGACCAGCCGGTTGGAGAAGCCCCACTCGTTGTCGTACCAGCCGACGACCTTGAGCGTGCCGCCGACCAGTGTGGTGAGCCCGCCGTCGATGATGCAGGACGCCGGATTGGTGACGATGTCACTCGAGACGATCGGCGCCTCGGTGTACTCGAGGATTCCGGCGAGCGGGCCCTTGGCCGCGGCGCGCAGGGCGCTGTTGACCTCCTCGACCGACGTCGGGCGGCTGACCGTGACCGTGAGATCGGTCGCCGAGCCGGTGACGACCGGCACCCGCAGCGCGAACCCGGTGAGGCGCCCGTCCAGCTCGGGGAGCACCCGGCCGATCGCGGTCGCCGCGCCGCTGCTGGTCGGCACGATGTTCTGGGTGGCCGCGCGGGCCCGGCGCAGGTCACGGTGCGGGCCGTCCTGCAGGTTCTGGTCCTGGGTGAAGGCGTGCACGGTGGTCATGGCCCCGTGGTCGATGCCCACCGCCTCGTTTATCACCTTTGCCATCGGCGCCAGGCAGTTCGTGGTGCAGGAGGCGTTGGAGATGATGTCGTGCCGGTCCGGGTCGTACTGGTGGTGGTTGACGCCGTAGACGAGGGTGATGTCCTCACCGGTGGCCGGGGCCGAAATGATCACCTTCCGTGCACCCGCCTCGAGGTGGCCGCGGGCAGCGCTCGCCTTGGTGAACGCACCGGTC
The DNA here is from genome assembly GCF_001983215.1 of Frankia sp. CcI49. Lineage (NCBI taxonomy): Bacteria > Bacillati > Actinomycetota > Actinomycetes > Frankiales > Frankiaceae > Frankia > Frankia sp. CcI49. The sequence continues at coordinate 28,469 of NZ_MOWP01000044.1, read as the reverse complement.
GACTCGACGACGATTTCGACTCCGAGATCGCCCCAGGGCAGTGCGCGTGGGTCGCGTTCGGCCAGGACCAGGATCTTCCTGCCGTCGACGACGAGGCTGTCGCCGAGGGCCTCGATCTCCCCCCGGAACCGACCCAGCACAGTGTCGTAGCGCAGGAGGTGGGCCAGGGTCTCGGGGTCGGTCAGGTCGTTGACCGCGACGACCTCGAGGTCGGCCTGCCGGTCCAGGACCGCCCGAAAGAAGCTCCGGCCGATCCGCCCGAAGCCGTTGATCGCAATCTTTGTCGTCATTCGATCCCATTTCTCGCCGGTCTGGCCCCCGCGCGGGTGCGTCCGAGGGTCGTGGTCGGGACAACGCCTGGAAGGCCGTGCGGTCGCGGCACTGGGCGACCGGTTGCATACTAACAAGTTGGTTGGGAACATGTCGCGGCGTTGTGGCGGCACTGCCTGGGGGTGATTCCGTAGTGATCCCGGAAGGCGCGGCTGAAATGCGAGCTTCCCCGCAGACCGTGCCGTTCGCCGATCCGGGCGACGGAGACCGCGGCCAGCCGGGGGTCCTCCAGATCCGCGCGGGCACGGGCCAGCCGCTCGCGCCGGATCCAGGTGGACGGGCCGACGCCCTCGTCCGCGAAGAGCTTCTGGAGGTACCGCACCGAGATCCGGTGCCGCTGGGCGAGTGCGGCGGGTGAGAGCGACTCCTCGGCCAGATGCTCACGGGCGTAAAGCTGTATGCGCTCCAGCAGGTCGTGGCGCACGCTCCGCTCGACCTGCCCGACCGTCAGCTCCAGGACGAACCGCTCGATGAGGGCGGCCAGACCGTCGACGAGCGGCTGCGCACCGGCGACCACCACCCCGGCCATGTGATAGCCGAGGATGGTGAGCAGCCGCGACAGCGTCGCGACCGTGCCCGGCGTCGCGGCCATGCCCGGCGCGCTGCCCCAGTGCCGCGCGGCAAGCAGGGCCGCGGTCGCCGGGTGCAGACCGAGCCGGTCCCGGCTGACCACGATCGCGGTCAGGCTGAACCGCTCCGGCATGATCAGGCTGTACGGGTTCGCCCCGTCGAACGCCACCAGGTCGCCGGCACCCACGACGGCGACCCGCCCATACTGATGCACCTCGACGAGCCCGGAACCCACCTGACAGAAGTAGAAGCCACGGTCCCGGGTCGTCGCCGGCGGGGGCGCGTAGGTGATCTCAAGCGGGTCGGCGGACATCGTCACGGCACCCAACGCACCGAAACTGCCACTCGCTATCCGGCCCACGTACCGGCCCGACGTCCGGTTCGTCACGGCCACCGGCCCGCAGACGGCACGGACGTGATGACGCCAGTTCTCAAACGCGTCGTCGCCCCACCCCTCCCAGGTTCTCAGCAGGTCCACTGTGATTCCCGAAGATTCATCACGTTCGCCGATCTCGGTCGAAACCCAAATGTTCTGCACCTGGAGAGGAACGGAGAAGCCCGTCCGAAGAAAGCCGGCCAGAAGCTGCTTTCCGGTTGACCGCGCGCGAGCCCGGCGGCCCGGAGATGGCGGCAATGCTGCCATGGGACACGAACGGCCATCGATCGAAACGGCCGCCCCGAAAACGCACGCCAGGCGCTACGGCAGGTCCTGGGCACCTGTCGCCGGGTACGTAAGCTCAGCAGAATTCTTGTGGCGCGGCGTCGGGCGAGTCAACCCCGCGAGCCCCAGGCCGCGGTGTCGCGCGGCGGACATGGCACGATTCCGATGAACAGCGCCCGAGCAAGCGGCCGAGGCCACCAGGAAGAACCAGACGGTGGCCGGTGATCGGAGCCGGAACGGTAGTTCGGACAACCATCGCAAGAAGTGACTCACATAACAGATCAACATTCGTTTACCGCTACCATCGGCCCAGTTCGTGAATCGACAAAATCCGGTGCGCATTATCGGCGGACGAGGCCTCGGCACGCCACTACATTGATCACACCAACCGCCCGGTTGGCCGCGTGAGATCTGCTGTGGATTCGCCGAGGAACAGGAAAGAGGTCAACCTCGATGACCACCGAGGTAAAAATCGACGGGCCCGCCGTCACGCCGACCGAAACCGCCGGTACCGCCGGTAACGCCGCCACCGCCGGCCATGCCGGAACCGCACTGCCCACCAACCCGCCGAACGACCTGCTCACCGGGGATGCCTACCTGGAAAGCCTGCGCGACGGCCGGGAGGTCTACCTCTACGGCGAGAAGGTCGCCGACGTCACCGCGCATCCCGCTTTCCGGGAGGCCGCCCGGTCCACCGCGCATCTGTACGACGCCCTGCATGACCCGAGCAGCCAGGACCTGATGACGACGGTCGACCGGTACACCGGCGCGCGGGTCCACCGGTTCTTCACCCCGAGCCACTCGGCCGAGGAACTGCTGGCCGCGCGCGACGCCATCGAGCACTGGGCCCGGCTCAGCTACGGATTCATGAACCGCACGCCGGACTACAAGGCGTCGTTCATGGCCGGCCTGGCCGTCACCCAGGACTTCTATGAGCCCTTCAGCTCCAGCGCGCGCGGCTGGTACGAGCGATACGCCCGCCGGGGCCTGTCCATCAGCCATGTCATCGTGAACCCGCCCGTCGACCGCAACCGGCCGGCGCACGACATCCGCGACGTCTACCTGCGGGTCGTCGAGGAACGCGACGGCGGCATCGTGGTCAGCGGCGCGAAGCTGATGGGCACCGCCGCGGCCCTGACCCACGCCTCGTTCGTCGGCCAGATCCATCTGGCGAACCTGGAGGCGGGCAAGGCCGACGACATGGCCCTCGCCTTCATCGCGCCGCTGAACACCCCGGGGATGAAGGTCATCTGCCGCCCGTCCTACGAGCGGAAGGCGAACAGCCCCTACGACAACCCGCTGTCGGCACGCTTCGACGAGAACGACTCGGTGCTCGTCTTCGACCGTGCGTTCATCCCCTGGGAGAACATCCTCATCTACCGGGACACGGAGAAGATCCACCAGTATTTCCCCCGGTCGGGACTGCTCAGCCGCGGCTTCTTCCAGGGCGCCATCAGGATGGCCGTCAAGCTGGAGTTCATGGCCGGCCTGCTGGACCGGGGCACCCGCCTGAACGGAACGCACGAGTTCCGGGGAGTGCGGGCCGGGCTCGGCGAACTGCTCGCCTGGCGCCATCTCACCTGGGCCGTCACCACCGCCATGGCGACGGATCCCGAGCCCGGCCCGGGCGGGACGGTCCTGCCCCGGATGGACTACTCGGCCGGTTACCGCGCGCTGGCACCGCTGAGCTGGGACCGCACCCACGCCTTCTTCGAGGAGCACCTGGCCGCGGCGCTGCTGATGACGCCGGCCAGCGCCGACGACATGCGCAACGAGGAGCTGCGGCCGCTCATCGACCGCTACTACCGCGGGTCCGCCGGCACAGCCGAGGAGCGGGTCAAGCTCTTCAAGCTCGCCTGGGACGCGATCGGCTCCGAGTTCGGCGGCCGGCACGAGCTGTACGAGCGCAACTACGCCGGCGGTCCGGACCAGGTGCGCCTGGACACCCTCGACTGGTCACGGGGGAAGGGCCTGCTCGACGAGTACGGCGCCTTCGTCCAGCAGTGCATGGACGACTACGACCTGGACGGATGGCGGCGCGGCCGCTGGTCCGGCGAGCACTGATGAACGGAAACGACCTGCGCCAGGTGATGCGCTCGTTCGCGACCGGTGTCTGCGTCATCACCACCTGTCGCAACGGCCCGGACGGCCGCCGTCACGACGCCATGACGGCGAACTCGCTGCAGTCGCTTTCCCTGGACCCGCCGCTGGTCTCGCTGTCCTTCGCCAGAGACTCCCGGTTCCTCGCCGATCTGCTGGCCTCCCACGTGTGGGCGGTGTCGATTCTCGGCGAAGGGCAGGAGGAGCTGGCACGGCAGTTCGCCCGCGGGCGCGCCGCCAGGGAGGGCGACGTCACGACGCTGGTCACCGGTACGGGGCCGCGGACCGGGGCGGCGGTTGTCGGTTCCGCCAGCTGGCTCGAATGCGTGTACACCAGCCACCTCGATGTCGGCGATCACGTTCTGGTCATCGGGGAGGTAGTCGCGGTTGACGCGACCGCGAACACCGAACCGCTCATCTTCGTCCACGGCACCTACCACAGCCTCGGGAAGGCGACTCGCCAGGAGAAGGGCACACCGGCGGCCGCCTTCCGATAAGCCGGCCGGCGGCCTGGCCGCAGCCCGGCCGAGAACCCCACATACACCGCGTGAGATATCGCGCGAACCGCGATGACCTCACGGTCTGGCTGGAGTGCTTCCGCCGTTGCCGACCGAGAGGTCCACCCAGCTCCAGACGTGGTCGCGGATGGGTGGCCGGTTACCGACCGGCCACCCATCCGCCCCTAAACCAAGGAAAGTCGCAGACCGCCCGATGAGTATGCAACCCGGCGTCGACACTGTTTCCCCCTCTCCTCCAGTCACTGTTCTTCCGGCCGTCCTCGACGGCGGGCGGGCCGTGGAACCGACCCTGTGGAACATCGGCGCGGCGCTCGCCAGGGCCGCACGCACCCCCGGGCCAGGCCGGATCGAGTACCTGCGCGCCGACGGCACCCGACTGCGCCAGGACTACCCTGCGCTGCTCGAGCAGGCCGGCCGCCTGCTCGGCGGCCTGCGGCAGGCGGCCGAGCAGGCGGCCCGCGGCGAGGGCTCGGGTGCCGGGCTCGTGCCAGGCGCCACCGTGGTCCTGCAGATCAGCAACGAGCCGGACCTCCTCGCCGCGTTCTGGGCCTGTGTCCTGGGCGGCTACGTGCCGGTCCCGGTCCGTTCGGTGGGCGGCGAGCGGGACCGGCCCGAGACCGAGCAGGTCCTGCTCGCCGTCTGCGACCTGCTCGACGATCCCTGGGTCGTCACGGGCCGGACCGGCGGGCGCACGGGCAGACCGCCGGCGGGCCGCTGGCTCGGCGACGTCGAGGACCTCGCCGTGCTGCTGCTGACCTCGGGCAGCACCGGCCGACCCAAGGCGGTCATGCTCACCCACCGCAACATCCTCAGCAGGTGCGCGGCGACCGCCGCCGTGAACGGCCTGACCCCCGGCGAGCGGTCGTTCAACTGGATGCCCCTGGACCACGTCGGCGGCCTGGTGATGTTCCATGTGCGGGACGTCTACCTTCGCTGTACCCAGGTGCACGCGCCGATGCGGTGGATCCTCGCCGATCCCACCCGGTGGCTGGACGGCATGCACACCCACCGCAGCACCGTCACCTGGGCTCCCAACTTCGCCTTCGGCCTGGTGGTCGACCACGCCGCACAGCTGCGTGACCGCCGGTGGGATCTGAGCTCGCTGCGCTACATCATGAACGGCGGGGAGCCGGTGAAGCCGCGCACCGCGGCCCGGTTCCTGTCCCTGCTGGCGCGGCACGGCCTGCCCTCGAGCGCCATGTACCCCGGCTGGGGCATGTCCGAGACCTCCTCCGGAGTCGTCGACCGGATCTTCGACCCGCTCGCCGACGAGCGGTTCGTCAGCGTCGGCAGGCCGCATCCCGGGGTGCGGCTGCGCGTCGTCGACGAGGGCCAGCAGATCGTCGAGCAGGGACGGATCGGGCGCCTGCAGGTCGACGGCGAACCGATCACCGCCGGGTACTTCAACAACCCGGCGCAGAACCGGCAGTCGTTCACCGACGACGGCTGGTTCCGGACCGGCGACCTCGCCTACATCGTCGACGGCCTGCTGACCGTGACCGGACGGCTCGACGACCTCGTGGAGGTCGGCGACGTCACGTATCACGGGCATGAGATCGAGTCCGCCGTCGAGGAGCTCGGTCTCGCCGAGCCGTCCTACGTCGTGGCCTGCTCCGTGCCGGCTCCGCACACCTCCGGGCGTGACCGGCTCACCGTGGCGGTTCGGCTGCGCGACGGCGTCCAGGCCGACACCGCGACCAGGGCGATCCGCGAGCTGATCCACCGCCGCTTCGGCGGGCTCGAGGCGGACGTGCTCCCGGTCGAGCGCGAGGCCATCCCGAAGACCGGCATCGGCAAGCCGCGGCGCGCGGAGCTGCGTGACCGTCTGGTGGCCGCCCGCCTGACGGCGTCGGACCGACCACCCGGATCAGACCAGCCACGCAGCTCGAACCAGCCACGCAGCTCGGACCAGCCACGCGGACGGGAGGCGTGATGGATACCGTCATGTCGCGCAGCGCCGGCGGGACGGTCGCCACCAGGCGCCGTGCCCGGCTGCTGCGCACCATGGACATCGGGATCGTGGGTGCCGGCGCCGCCGCCGTGTGCCTGCTCGACGCGCTGTCCCAGGCGGACAGCCCCGTGGGCCGCGTCACCGTGTTCGACCCGGTGGCCCGGCCGTGGCGCGGCCGCCCGTACGCCGCCGACGTGCCCGCCGCCCGTGTCAACGCGGTCCCGCGGGAGATGTCGATCCGGCACGGCGACCCGGATCACTTCGCGCGCTGGCTGCGGCAGTCCGGCCACCTGGTGGCGCCCGACCCACGGACCGGCACACCGTTCGTGGCCCGGGCCGTCTACGGGGACTACCTCGCCGACAGCGCCGCGGCCGCCATCGCACTGCTACGGGAACGCGGCTGGCAGGTGGCCCTGGAGCGGACCGTCGTCACGGCCGCGGTGCTGGCCGACGAGCGGGTGGTGCTGCGGACGGCGAAAGGCCGCCATCACGCGGCGGACTACACCGTGCTGTGCGTCGGGGTCGGGCGCCCGCACGACTCCTACGCCCTGCGGGGCCGCCCGGGATTCGTGGCCGACCCGTACCCGCTCGCGCGCAGCCTCCCCGCCATCCACCCGGAGGCGCACGTCGCCGTCCTGGGCAGCGGCCTCACCGCGGTGGACACCGTCCTCGGGCTGACCGCGCAGGGCCATCAGGGGCCGATCAGCCTGGTGTCCCGGCACGGGGTCCTGCCCGCGGTCCGGCAGCGGCCGGTGGACGTCGAGCTACGGCACTTCACCCCGGAGCGGCTGCGGGCCTGGGCACGGCGTGGCGATCCCGTCCCGCTGGCCCGTCTCGTCGATCTCATGCGGCGCGAGCTCGCCGACGGCGGGCACGACGAGCCGAGGCTGGCCGAGGAGATCTTCGGCCTCGGCCGCCAGGGTCCGGTGGACCGGCTGCGGCGCCAGCTCACCGAGGTCGACGACCCCGACCTCGGCCTGCGCGTCCTGCAGCGCGCGGTACCCGAGACCGGCCCGGACGTCTGGCCGCTGCTGTCACCTGCCGACCGGACGCACATTCTCACTCATCACTACCGGGCGCTGATGAGCCTGTGCTGCCCGATGCCGCCGAGCACCGCCGTCACCCTGCTCGCCCTCGCGGACGCCGGGCAGCTGCGGATCCGGTCCGGGCTGCACGGCGTGCGGCAGCGTGCCGGTGGCGGTTTCACCCTTGCCACCGCCCACGAGGACCTTTCCTGCGACACGCTGGTCAACGCGGTCAGCCCGCCGGCCCACCGCATCCCGGTGCAGGCACGCGCGCTGGTCGCCTCGCTCGTCGCGGCCGGTGCCGCCGCGGCCCACCCGCACGGCGGGCTGGCCGTCGAACGCGCGACCAGCCGGCTCACCGTCGAGGGCCGGCCCAGCACCCGCCTGCACGCGCTGGGCGACCTCGCGGCCGGGTCGCTGTTCTTCACCTTCGGCATCCCGTCGCTGGTCGACCGCGGCGCCGACATCACCCAGGCCATGATCACCCACGCCGAGCTCGCCGACCGTACCTCGCCGCGTGTCCTCGCCCTGCGCTGACCGCGGCCGCCCAGGACAGACCACACATCCACGGAGGATCCACATGACCACCGCCGAGATCGACCGCGGCCCCGACGCCGGCACCGCCGCCGACCCCGCTGCCGCTGTTGCCTCCCGCCCCGGCTACCTCGCCGACACCGCCACCGGGCTGCCGATGCCCTCCGAACCGAGCTTCGCCTCCGTCGACGACGCCCGCCGACACCACCGGCAGCGGCTGGCGGCCGCGCTGCGGCTGTTCGGTCGGTACGGCTTCGGAGAGGGAGTCTCCGGCCACATCTCGGTACGCGATCCGGGTGATCACGACCTGTTCTGGGTCAATCCGTTCGGGGTCTCGTTCAGCCAGGTCCGGGTGCGCGACCTGATCTGCGTCGACCTGACCGGCCGGGTCGTGCGCGGCGACCACCCGGTCAACCCGAGCGCGTTCGCCATCCACTCCCGCATCCACCGGCTGCGGCCGGACGCGGTCGCGGCCGCGCACGCCCACACCACCCACACCCGCGCGCTCGGGGCCATCGGTGAGCTGCTCGAACCGATCAACCAGGAGGCCGCGGCCTTCTATCAGGACCAGGTGTACTTCGACGGCTACGACGGCCCGTCCGTCGCGGTCGAGCAGGGCCAGCGGATCGCGGACGAGCTCGGGCCGCGCCGGGCGATCCTGCTTCGCCACCACGGACTGATCACCGTCGGGGGCTCGGTGGACGAGGCCGTCCACTGGTTCCTCACCTATGACGCCTGCGCGCGGGTCCAGCTGCTGGCCCGCGCCGCCGGCCGGACCCGACCGATGGACCACGAGCAGGCCACAGCCGCGCGCGCCGGCTTCGGTGACACCCAGCTCGGCTGGTTCAGTTTCCAGCTGCTCTGGGACGAGATCACCGCCGAACAGCCCGACCTGCTCGACGAATAGCGGCCAGGAACGGGTGGCGGCCCGGCCCGGCCGCCCACCGCCGCCATCCCACTGCCGTCCGGCCCTGCCCCTTCATCACTGCCATCCATCACCCAGGACCACGCGGAAAGGTGACAGGGAGTGTCAACCTTCGAGTTCCCCGGCCGCTATTACGAAGTCATGCGGCGAAGCTTTCGGGATCTGGACGCTGAGACCACATTTCTCGGTGGGCTGCTTCCCGCGCGCGGCCGTATCTTGGATCTGGGCTGCGGCACCGGTACCAACCTACGGGCCTTGGCCGCTCTCGGCCATACCGGGGTCGGCGTCGATCGCAGCACGACCTTCATCCATCACGCCAAAAACGCCGGTGGTCCCGGCATCAGCTATATCTGTGAAGACCTGGCCCGCTTCGACACCGAGGAAAGCTTCGATCTCGTCTACTGCGTCTTCGCCACGCTGAACCTCCTGCCGCGTGAGAATCTGGGCCACCTTCTCACCGCGGCGGCACGCTGGCTGCGCCCGGGCGGGCGCCTCGTCCTCGACGTGGCGCACCTGCTCAACTTCGTCGACACCTTCCAGCCGGCGATGATCCAGCATCACCACCGCGACGACATCCTCATCACCCAACTGGCCCGGCAGTCCGTCTCACCACATCGAGCCGTCTGGCGGCACGAGGAAACGCTGCTCGTGCAGGACCGGGACGGCCGGGTGTCCCTGCACGAGAACTTCTTCGACCAGTCGGTGCTCACGCTGCCCGAGCTGGAGGGTCTGATCGGCGCCGCCGGCCTGACCGTGGTGGACCGCCTCGGCGGCTTCCGCGGCGAGCCCGCTCCCCGACACGGCCGCGGCCCCCTTGTCCTCGTGGCCGCCCATGCCGCCGGGCCCGCCGCGCCGCCGAGGTCCGGCTGAGGATTTCCGGCCCCGCCGAGGGTTCCGGACCTGCTGCGCCATCCGGATCTGCTGCGCCGTCCAGACCCGCTGCGCCATCCGGACCTGCTGTGCCATCCAGGCCTGCGTGCCGTTCAGTCCCACGGCGGCCGGCCAACCGACAACCAACCGTCCGCCGCGGCCACCCATCCGGGGCCGCGGCGGACTCGCGCCACGGACCCATCAGGAACGCGCGACGGAGCACGTCGCGGATGCAAGGAGCTGCCATGACGCTGACCAATGCCGAGAAGCCGCTGGCCCGAGGGCAGGCATCGACCCCCATCACCGCGGGGCTGGGAACCGTCCGCGTGGTCGGGACCGGGCTGCTCGGGACCAGTATCGGCCTCGGCCTGCGCACGGCCGGAATCCGGGTGCTGCTGGACGACGCCTCGCCGACCGCGCTGGCACTCGCCGCCGACCTCGGCGCCGGTGAGCCCGCCGCCACCCCGGCAGCGGGCGCCGTCGGCCTCGTCATCGTCGCCACCCCGCCGGATGTGACCTCCGAGGTCATCAGTGCCGAGCTGCGAAGACATCCGACGGCCACAGTGACCGACGTCGCCAGCGTCAAATCCCGGGTGATGGCCGAGCTACGCGCCCGATCCGTCGACCTGACCCGCTACGTCGGGGGCCATCCGATGGCGGGCCGGGAGCGCTCCGGGTCGATCGGGGCCAGGGGCGACCTCTTCATCGGCCGGCCCTGGATCATCTGCCCGTTCCCCGAAAGCGACCCGGGCCGGGTCGAGACCGTGCGGTGGCTGGCATACATCCTGGGAGCACATTCCCTGCTCATGGCCGCGCAGGAGCACGACGACGCGGTCGCGCTGGTCTCGCACATGCCGCAGGTCATGGCGAGCCTGGTGGCGGCCCGGCTGAGCCACGCACCCGAGCAGGCGCTGTCGGTCGCCGGCCAGGGCCTGGCCGACGTGACCCGCCTCGCCGGCAGCGATCCCGCGCTGTGGTCGCAGATCTTCTCCGCGAACGCCGCACCGCTCGTCGAGGTGCTCGAACCGCTGCGCCGAGACCTCGACAACGTGATCGCGGCGCTGCGTTCCCTGGCCACCGAGGGCGCGCCGGTGCCTGCGCAGGCGCAGCCGCCGGGCGCGGATCGCGACGACACCGCGGTTCGCGACGACCCGGACGGCAGCGCGAACACCGGGAACGGCGGGCGTCAGAAGGAACGGGGCGGGCCCAGCCAGGGCGCCCGGGTCGCGGTGGCTCGGCTGGTGTCCGACGGCAACACCGGCCGGGGGCGACTGCCCGGGAAGCACGGTGGCGCCAAGGCCGTGTACGCGTCCATCGCGGTTCTCGTGCCGGACTCGCCGGGCGCCCTCGGCGACATGCTGACCGACATCGGCAAGGCGGGGATCAACGTCGAGGAGCTGCTCCTGGAGCACTCGCCCGGCCGTGCCTGTGGGCTGCTGGAGGTTTCCGTGGTCCCGGGGGCACGCGACCGGCTCGAGGACGTCCTGACCACCCATGGTTGGCGCATCGTCGCCTGAGGAGAACCCGGGCGGGACGTCCTCGCCGCCGTTTCGCCCCGCCAACTGACCTGGCGCTTCTCGTCCAGCACGAGAAGCGCCATGTTGTCTGTTCTGGCCGGTGGCCGGTGGCTGGCGCGGTTTCGTCCGGCTGACCGGACGTGTCAGCCGGACCCGGCCGAGGCCGCGTCGCCCGGGCCCCGGCAGAGCGTGAGCAGCGCGAAGGCGAGCTGGCTGCCAGGCTGGCCGAACGCCTCGTGCCAGGACCTGATGATCTCGCTCTCCCGGGAGTACTCCACCCGCGGCCGGCCGCTCGACAGGCGGATCTCCTGGATCCGCCGCGAGATCTCGAGCCGCCGGGCGATGAGCGCGCGCAGCTCCACATCGAGGACGTCGATCACCGTCCTGCCCTCGGCGATCGAGCCCACCGTCGACACCTCGGATCTGGTGGCCGGCACGGAGACGGCACCAGGCGCCGAGGGCGCGGCGGACGCGGAGCGTGCGGACGGAGTCGCGGGGGTGGAGGGGATGGCAGGAGCGGAAGGTGTGGAGGGGATGGGGCCGGCCGCGGGCGTCGTCATCGGATGTCGTCCTCCTGTGTCCTCGTGGGCACTCTGCTGCTCTCGCGTGTGCTGCTGCTCTCGCGTGTGCTGCGGTGCCGCGGTGTTCCGATGAGCGGCCCTCAGCGCCTGGCGGTTCCGGTCGGCGCCGACGGCAGGGCCGGCTCGGTGGTCGGCGGCCCGACGGCACGATCGCGCGACCCGGTCAGGCCGAGGAAGACGGCCAGCGCGGTCGTGCCCAGCGCGGCGATCACGATCGCCATGGGCACCGCGCTGTCGTTGCCGGCGACACCGACCAGCGGCGCGATGCAGCCGCCGACCAGGAACTGGGCGCAGCCCAACACCGCGGACGCCGTACCGGCCACAGCGCCATGGTCCTCCAACGCCAGCGCCGCCGCGTTCGGCATCACCAGGCCGACGCTGGCGACGACGACGAACAGCGCGACCAGCAGGGCGGCGACACCCGCCTCGGCGAGCACCGCCGCGCCCACACCGAGCCCGCCCACCATCGACCCCAGCAGCCCCAGCCGGAGCAGGAATCGGCCACCGACGCGGTGCACGACCCGGCCACTGACCTGCGCGGCGATCACCAGCCCGAGTGCGTTGACGGCGAACACCAGGCTGTACTCCTGCGGGTTCAGACCATGGATGTCCTGCAGCACGAACGGCGAGCCGGAGATGTAGGCGAACATGGCGGCGAACGCGAGGCTGTTGGCGAGGCAGTAGCCGACGAACACCCGGTCGGCCAGCAGCCGGCGGAAGACCGGCCCCATCTGGCGCAGGCCGCCGCTGTGCCGGTTCTGCGGCGCCAGCGTCTCCGGCAGGCCGACGCCGGCGGCGAGCAGCAGCAGACCGCTCAGCGCCGCGAGCGCGACGAAGATGCCCTCCCAGGAGGTGACCCGCAGCAACTGCCCGCCAGCCAGCGGGGACAGCACCGGAGCAAGCCCGGTGACCAGCAGCAGCATGGCGAAGTACCGCGCGGCCGCCACGCCGGAGAACTGGTCGCGAACCGCCGCGTAGGCGATGACGATGCCGAACGCTCCGCCGACACCCTGGATGCCGCGCAGGGCGACCAGCAGCCAGATGGAGGGTGCCACCGCGCAGAGCAGACCCGCCACCGTGTAGAGCGTGAGCCCGAGGAGCAACGGCCGCCGACGACCGTAGGCGTCGCTGAGCGGCCCGGCGAGGATCTGCCCGACCGCGAGACCGACCAGGCAGGTGGTGATGCTCAGCTGCGCGCTGGAGGCACTGGTGCCGAGGTCCGGAGCAAGATCGGGCAGTGCGGGGACGTAGGCGTCGGTGGAGAGCGGGCCGAGGGCGACGAGCGCACCCAGAATCGCGAGGACACGTGTTCGCGTGGCCCGCCCACCTGCTGCCGCCGCTGTGGCTGTGCCAGCCATCGTGATGTTCCCTTCGACAGGACGGACACCTGGTGAGGCGCCCGTGCGGGTCGCTCAGTAGGCGACGCTGATCCGTCTGCGCAGCGCGGTCGGCTGCTCGATCTCGTCCACGAATGCCGCGGCGTAGTCCGCGATGCTGATGCGGCTGCGGCCCTCCTCGTCCTTCAGGAGGTCGTCACCGCCGACCCGGAAGGTCCCCGTGCGCTCACCGGGCTGGATCTCGGCGGGCGGCGAGACGAAGGTCCAGTCCAGGTCCTCCGCCGCCCGGTAGAGGGCGAGCGCGTCCTTCTGCGCGGTCGCGTTCGCCCGCCACATCTCGGGAAAGTGCGGTGTGTCCAGCAGGATCGTGCCCGGCGCGACGCGCAGGCTGCCGGCCCCGCCGAGGACGACCAGCCGCCGGACGTCCGTCTTGCGCAGCCCGTCGATCAGGCCGCCCGTGGCACCGATCAGGATGTCGCGGTCGTCGTCCCGGCCGTGCCGGGGGCCGACCGCGGAGGCCACGGCGTCGTGGCCCGGCGCCAGCGCGGCGACGGTGCCCGCGTCCCGGACGTCGCCGGCGCGCGCGACGAGGTCGGGGTGGGTGATTCCGTCGATGTGACCGCCGCGGGTGACACCCGTGACCTGGTGCCCGCGGGCGAGGAGCTCGCCGGCGATCGCGCTGCCGATCTGGCCACTGGCGCCGAAAAGCAGGACCTTCATGTGATCTCCCTGGTTGATCCGAGCAACGGCGGGGCTGGCCGCACACGCCAGCACGAACGCTGTGCGCACGGGCCGGCACCCGACGGAAGCGGGTCACGTGACCAAGGGGAAGGTAGCACACCAACTGGTTGGTTGTAATGGCGTGCGACGCTGCGAGGCCTACCCTTGAGCCCATGCCACGCGACGGTGACGCCACCCGCAGATCGATCCTGCAGTCCGCCCGCACCGAGTTCGCGGCGTTCGGGCTGGCAGGAGCACGGGTCGACCGGATCGCCGCGCGCGCCGGCTGCAACAAGGAGCGGATCTACGCGAGCTTCGGCGACAAGCAGCAACTCCACCGCCGGGTCCTGGCCGAGATGCTGGAGGAGATGCGCACCGCCACGATCGTCGAGGTCGACGAGGACGTCGCCAGCTACATCCACAAGTCCTACGAGTTCCAGCGACGCAATCCCGCGCTGCTGCGCATGCTGCTCTGGGAGGCGCTGGAGTGCACCGCCGAGAGCCCACTGCCCGACGAGCAGGGCCGCCGTGACTGCTACGCGCTCAGCACCCGGGCGCTCAAGCCCCACACCGAGGGCTCGGATGAGGAGAACGCACGCTGGCTGCTGCTCACCCTGATCGGCCTCAGCGCCTGGCCGCACGCGGTCCCGACACTCGCCCGGCTCGTCACCGACGACGCGTCGGCCACCGACGAGGGGCAGGAGAAGCTACGGGAGTTCCTGGCGACGTTCGCCGCCGGCGGCGCGGCCGCCACGGCGGCGATGCCGCCCGGTCACACCTCGGGAGGCCGTCAGGACGACGGCGCGTAGGCCCGGAGGAAGGTGTCCACCGCGGCTGGGCTCACGAGTATGAAACAGACTTTCGAGCGGCCGATCGTCGCGCCGATCATGGATCGCCGGGCGACCACGACCCGCGTTGATCACGCCGACGTCAGACCGCGAAGCCGATGACCTTGCGCGGCACCACCCGCACAACCAGCCGCACCGTGCCCTCCGGGTCCGACGGCGGGTCCCCCACCAGGTACTTGTCGTTGATGATCCGTTGGAACCCGCGGTCGGTGTCCTCACTCAGCTCCGCGGTGCCCCGGATCTCGAAATAGCGGAGCGGGTTCGCGGGATCGACCACGCAGATACTCACCCGCGGGTCGCGGGCCAGGTTTCGGGCCTTGACCCGCCCGGCCGTGGTGGAGAACAACACGTCGTCGCCGTCGCGATGAACACAGACCACCGAGGAGTGTGGACCGCCGTCGGCATTCAGCGTCGACACGGTCACGAACACTCGGCTGTCCAGCAGGGCACGCAGCCCGTCCGCAAGACTCATGCCCTTTTCCTAGTGAGCGCGGCGTGGGGCCGGCAAGAAGGAACATTCCTGGTACAGCGGCACATCGGTGTTACCGTCGATCCGGGTCACCCGAATTCCCGGCCGTACGAACGGCTCGTTTCGCCACCGGTAGGAACTGCTTCCCCGGGCGGGTAGGTCGCCGAGCTCGGCGTGGTCGTGTTCCCCTTCGTGTCGCTGCACCCGTTGTGCGGGGGAAATACCGATCGATCTGGCCTGGTCCAGCCTGCGGCCGTTCGAGCGCGAGGGTGCTACCAGCGTTCGAGTGAGGGGCGGGCCGGCTCGTGGCCGCCATGACCAGTGGCCGTGGCCCGCGGCCCGCACAGCGCTTCAAGCGCGTCGGCGAAGAGGTGCCGCTTGAGTGCCTCGATCACACCCGCGTTCTTGTAGGCCAGCGGCCGGGCGAACTCGGCCGCGGCCGTCAGCACGGGTTCGTCCCGGACAGCCAGGTCGACGAGACCGCGCTCCGCCGCGGCGTCCGCGTCGTAGGTCCGGCTGGTCGTGGTCATCTCCAGCGCCGTGAACGGGGGAAGTTTCGCCCGCAGCAGACTGATCTCACCCCAGGTGTAGAAAAAGCCGGCATCGGCGTAGGGGAGGCCCATGCGRCCGCGACCACACTGCATGAGGCGGTAGTCGTGCGCCAGTGCGAGCATGACCCCGTTGGCGAAGGCGTGCCCCTGAAGGGCCGCGACGGAGATCATGGGGAGAGCGACGAATCTGGCGTACAGCCGGAGGACGTCGGCCGCGAAGGACTCGAGCCCGCTTTCCCCGATCCCGAAGATCCATCCGAGGTCAGCGCCGTTGCACCAGTGCTTCCCGGAGGCGGTGGTGATGAGGGCGCGCGGCGTCGGGGCCTGTTCCACCTCGTCCAGGAGACTGTTGATCCAGGCGACGCGGTTCCCGTCGAAGAGGTTCTGGTCAGGGCCGAGATCGAGTATCAGCAGCTCGCCGTCCTGGCGCAGCTCTGGGCCGGGTGATCCACGTTCGCCCAACGCTCGTTCCTCCCCCAGGTGCGGCAGTACAGTCCTCCACTGTCTGTGATCGTGACGCCACTCCCGCAGGCGCGCAATTCGGCGGCCACCCGGCGGACGTCGGCACATCCGCCGGTCGGGCGCCGGGCCGGCCCGGCGCCCGGGGCACCGGCGAGCCGTCAGCCCACGCCGGCCAGCAGTTGCCGGGCGATGACGATCTGCTGGATCTGGCTGGTGCCCTCGTAGATCCGGAACAGCCGGGCGTCGCGGTAGAAGCGCTCGACCGGCACGCCCCGCATGTATCCGCTGCCGCCGTGGATCTGGCGGCCCGGTCGGCGATGCGCCCCACCGCCTCCGAGGCGAAGTACTTCGCGCAGGACGGTCCCGTCCGGGTGGCAGGTAGGCCTTCTCCTGCTCCTCCGTCGCGCCCTCCAGCAGGACGTGGCCGGCGATGCCGTTGTTCGTCCCGAACATCGAGCGGAACGCGGGGGTGGTGTAGCCAAGCTCGAAGACGAGCCGGACCTCCTCGCTCATCGACAGGCCCAGGCCTCCGTACAGCTCCGGAATCGCGAAGCCGAACAGCCCCACATGTCCGCCGCCTCGGTGCGGATGCCCGCCGGGATGGCATCCGTTCGCTCGATCTCGGCTTCCGCCGGCACGACACGCTCGCGCACGAACCGGCGAACCGGCGAACCGAGGCCAGCGCCTCACTGAAATCGCTTTCCTGCACCGTCACCCACCCACAGCGAGGTCGCCAACTCAAAACATCTATATATTAAGCGTCACGTCAAGTGGCGGGCGATCCGTGGCGGGCGATCCACCGCAGGCCACACCCAGCCTCCGCGCGCGACCGCGCCGCAGGGGTTGCACCGCACCGCCACCCGACCGTAGGGTGAATATCTAGATATTTTGAGAGCTTCGGCGGGCCGGTCGGCGCGTGCCGCAACCTGACTGCCCCAGGCCGGTGTACATCCACCATCGCACGGCCCCGGGTGTCCGCGCGGACCGGGCCCGCCGTCAGTCAACCGCTCCGCCAGGCAAGGAGAACACCGCCAAGATGGCTTCCGCCCTGTCGTCGCCGGCCGAGCAGAACGTCCAGCCCCCCGTGCGTTTCTCCTTCGAGCTGCCCACCCATCGGGCGCACCGACCGCAGGAGTTCGTCACCGGCGAGGCRATCGCCGAGCTCACCCGGGCCGCGGCCGCCGCCGGCTTCGACGCGGTGAACGTCACCGATCATCCGGCCCCCGACGCCCGCTGGCTCGACAACGGAGGGCACCACGCGCTGGACCCCTTCGTCGCCCTGTCGTTCGCCGCCGCGGCCGACCCCGGCCTGAGGCTGCTGACCAACATCTACGTCCCCGCGTACCGCAACCCGCTCCTGGGCGCGAAGCTCGTCCACAGTCTCGACCTGCTCGCCGGAGGGCGGCTGATCCTGGGCGTGGCCGCCGGCTACCTCCGGCCGGAGTTCCGGGCTCTCGGCATCGACTTCGACCGGCGCGGCGAGATCCTGGACGAGGCCCTGGCCGTCCTCGACGCGGTGTTCACCGGTGACGATCTCGCCTGGCAGGGATCGGACTTCTCCGCTCGCGGCGTCCGGTTCCGGCCGGTGCCTCCGTCCGGCCGCCGGCCGCCGGTGTGGGTGGGTGGCAACAGCAGGCCGGCCATCCGCCGGGCCGCCCGCTTCGACGGCTGGGCGCCGTTCCACACCGGCGGCTTCGCCGCGGCGTCCCGCACCGCCACGATCGAGTCCGTCGACGATCTCGCGGCTGCCATCCGGTACGTCCATTCCCAGCGCGCCGGCGCCACCGGGCCCTTCGACATCTGCTGGTCCGAGCCGACCCTCGCCAACCGGGCGACATCCGTCGACGAGCGGCTCGACCGCGTCACCGCACTGACCACCGCCGGCGTCAGCTGGCTCACCGTCAGCGTGCCCGGTGACACCCGCGCCGAGGTCCTCGACGGGGTCGCCGCGTTCGGTACCGAGATCATCGGCCGGACCGTGGCCGCCTGACGGCGCCTCCCGGGGCGATCGCCGCGCGTCCGGCCCGAAAAGCGGGGACAGTGTCGTGCGGGGCACAGGGGTATCGGATTAATATCTAGATATATGCCCGACTAGCGATAGGTGACGACGTCCCATGCAGTTCCGCCTCGACGACGACCAGCTGGCAATGCGCGACGCCGTCCGGGCGTTCTGCGCTGACCACTTCGCCCTCGACGACCTCGCGGCCCGCGAGGGCAAGCCCACGGACGCCGCGCTGTGGTCGGCACTGGCCGAGCTCGGCGTGCTCGGCCTGCTCCTCGACGACGCCGCGCCCGGTTCCGAGGCCGGTTCGGGGCTGGGCCTCATCGAGGCCGCGATCGCGTTCGAGCAGCTCGGCGCGCACCTCGCCGGCGGACCGGTGCTCTGGTCCACCCTCGCCGCGCCCTTCGTCGACGGGGCGACCGAGGGAACCGTCCGGGTCGCCGGCGTCACGATCGACGGCTCGGTGGCCGGCTCGACGACCGGCCCGCTGGTCGTCGAGCACGGTGACGAGTGCGACGTGCTGCTCGTGGCGTACGACGACCGGCTGGAGATCTGCCCGCGTGCGGAGGTGGCGGCGTCCGTCACCGGGGCGCCGCTGGACCCGCTGACCCCCGTCGCCGTCCTCCCGGACGTCCCCGCGGGCCGGGTGGTCGGTGGTGCGCCCAAGGCGGGCCGGCTGCGGCTGCACGGCGAGATCCTCAGCGCCGCGGCGCTGGTCGGTGTCGCGCAGGGCGCGCTCGACGTGGCCCGCGACTACGCGCTCGAACGCGAGCAGTTCGGCGTCGCGATCGGCTCCTTCCAGGCGATCAAGCACATGCTGGCCGACATGTACGTCCGGGTGGAGCTGGCGCGGGCCGCCGCGTACGCCGCCGCCGCGGTCGCGACCGACCCCCGCGCCGGTGACCCGCAGCGTGCCGCGAGCGCGGCGAAGCTGCTCGCCGGCGAGGCCGGGATCGCGAACGGGCGCGCCGCCGTGCAGGTGCTCGGCGGCATGGGCTTCACCTGGGACATGCTCCCGCACTACTTCCTGAAGCGGGCCTGGGTCCTGGAGAACCAGTTCGGCACGGCGTCGTCCCACGCCGCGCGGCTCGGCACCGCAGTCGGAAGCGAGGTCGCGGCGTCATGACCAGGTCGCATCCGACGGCGCCCTCCGTATGTGGACAGGCGCCCGTCAGCGCGCACTGGCAGGTCAGGCCTCGACCGGAACGGCGGTACCGATGACAGCCCCTGGCACAGCCGAGCTTCCGACGCTCAGCGAGCGGCTCGGGAAGGTGCTGGCGCTCGACCCGTCCGCCCCCGCGGTCGAGTTCGAGYAGCGCTGGCACACCTGGGGCGAGCTGGCGGCGACCGCCGACGCGCTCGCACCGCAGGTGCGGCCGGGTGAGCGGGTCGCGGTGCTGCTGCGCAACCGCCCCCCGCAGCTCGGCCTGCTACTGGGACTGCTGCGTCACGGCGCCTGCGTGGTCGCGGTCAATCCGGGCCGTGGGGTGGAACGGGTACGCGCCGACCTGGAGTCGCTCGCGGTCGGGACCGTCGCCGGCTCCTCCGCGGACCTCGCGGCCTTCGCGCCCCAGGCGCTGGTGCGCCGGTTCGTCAGCGACGACCTCGGGGTCGTGCGCGTCACCGGCGAAGGGCCGCCGGTGGGTGACGGCGACCTGTGCCCGCAGACCGCGGTCGAGATGCTCACCAGTGGGACGACCGGCCCGCCGAAGCGGGTGCCGCTGACCTACGAGACCTTCTCCCTGGTGCTCGCCGGGGCGAAGCACTACGAGCGCAACCCGGACGCCGGCCTGCGGCTGCGCCGCGGCGTCGTCGTCGTCAACGCGCCGCTGGTCCACCTCGGCGGGCTGTTCCGCGTCCTGCAGTGCGTCAACGACGGCCGCGCGTTCTGCCTGCTGGAGAAGTTCCGGGTCGACCAGTGGGCGGACGCGGTACGCCGCCACCGGCCCTCGACCGTCAGCCTGGTCCCCGCGGCGCTGCGGATGGTGCTGGACGCCGATCTCGACCGCGACGACCTGTCGAGCGTGCGGTCGGTGATCTCGGGCACCGCGCCGCTGTCGCCCGAGGACGCCGACGCCTTCCAGCTCAGGTACGGCGTGCCGGTGCTGACGTCCTACGCCGCGACCGAGTTCGGCGGCGGGGTGGCCGGCTGGAACCTCGCCGACCACGAGCGGTACTGGACGGCCAAACGCGGCAGCGTCGGGCGCGCCCACGCCGGCTGCGAGCTGCGGGTCGTCGACCCCGAGACCGGGGCCCCGCTCGGTCCCGACGAGCCGGGGCTGCTGGAGGTGCGGGCCCGCCAGCTCGGCGAGCAGGCCGGGTGGACCCGCACCACCGACCTGGCCCGGCTCGACACCGACGGCTTCCTGTGGATCCTCGGCCGCGCCGACCAGGCCATCATCCGCGGCGGGTTCAAGATCCTCCCCGACGATGTGCGGGCCGCCCTCGAACGTGACCCGCGGGTGCGGGGCGCGTCCGTCGTCGGGCTCGACGACCCCCGCCTCGGCGCCGTCCCGGTGGCCGCCGTCGAGCCCCGACCCGGGATCACCGTCACCGCCGAGGAGCTCCTCGCCGACGCGGCCGGCGTGCTGGCCCGCTACGAGCTGCCGGCACGGCTGCTCGTCGTCGAGTCCCTGCCGCGCACGCCGTCGGGCAAGGTCGACCTCACCGCGGTACGCGCGCTGTTCGCCCAGACCCCTGATCAGGAGTAGTGGCATGGACCTGACCTACAACGAGGAGGACGAGGCGTTCCGCGCCGAGCTCCGCACCTGGCTGGAAGCCGAGGTGCCCGCGCACGGACCGCCGCCGCCTCCCGGCGACTGGCCGGCGCGGCGCGCCTACGACACCGCCTGGCAGCGCAAGCTCCACGACGCCGGCTACGCCGGCCTGCACTGGCCGGCCACGTTCGGCGGCCGCGGCGCACCGGTCACCCAGCAGCTCGTCTACCTGGAGGAGTACGCCCGCGCCGGCGCCCCGTACATCAGCGTGAACTTCGTCGGCATGATGCACGCCGGCCCCACCCTCATCGCCGAGGGCACCGACGCCCAGCGCGCCTACCACCTCCCCCGCATCCTCAGCGGCGAGGACATCTGGTGCCAGGGCTTCTCCGAGCCCTCCGCCGGCTCCGACCTCGCCTCCCTGCGCACCAGCGCCGTCCGGGCCGGCGACGAGTACGTCGTCAACGGGCAGAAGATCTGGAGCACCCGCGCGCACGTCGCCGACTACTGCGAACTGCTCGTCCGCACCGACCCGGA
This sequence comes from Frankia sp. CcI49, assembly GCF_001983215.1. Classification (NCBI taxonomy): domain Bacteria; kingdom Bacillati; phylum Actinomycetota; class Actinomycetes; order Frankiales; family Frankiaceae; genus Frankia; species Frankia sp. CcI49. The sequence continues at coordinate 7,244 of NZ_MOWP01000044.1, read as the reverse complement.
CGCCCGCAAGCACCGCGGCATCAGCTGGCTCATCCTCGACATGCGCTCCCCCGGCGTCGAGGTCCGCCCCATGCGCACGATCGACGGTGAGAGCCACTTCTGCGAGGTGTTCCTCACCGACGTCCGGGTACCCGTGGCCAACCTCGTCGGCGCCGAGAACGACGGCTGGCGGGTCACCAACGTGACACTGCGCTTCGAACGCGGCACCGCCTTCGCCCAGCACATCATCACCCTGCGCACCCAGCTGCGCGACCTCGTCCGGGCCGCCCGTCTCGTCCCCGCCACCGGCGGCGGCACCGCCTGGGACGACCCGGCGCTACGCACACACGTCGGCCGGCTGGAGGCGAACGCCGACGGCCTGTGGCGGATGACCCAGAAGGGCATCGCCGAGGCGGAGGCCACCGGACTGCCCGCACCCACCGGCTCCGCCGTCAAGCTGCGCTTCAGCGAGCTCAGCCAGGAACTCAGCGAACTCGCGGTACGGGTCCTCGGCCGCGCCGCCATCGGCGGTGTACAGGGCGCCGGCATCGACGGCGTCGAGACCGCCCGCGCCTACCTCTGGTCGCTGCAGTACAGCATCGCCGCCGGCACCTCCCAGATCCAACGCAACCTCATCGCCGAACGGATCCTGGGGATGCCGCGCGCGGCCTGAACCGCAGCGCATCATCACACCATCACGCGGCGGACGCGGCGGCCCGCCCGGGCCGCCGCGTCCGCCGTCCCACCGGCCGCCCCTCACCTGCCGCCGCTCACAGAATCGGAGCCGAGGATGGATCTCGGAGTACGCGACCGTGCGTACGTCGTCGTCGGCGGAACGGCCGGCATGGGGCTGGCCACCGCGCAGCTGCTGGTCGCCGAGGGCGCCCGGGTCGCGGTCGTCGGCCGCAGCCGCGAGCGGGCACAGGCCGCGGCCCGCCAGCTCGGCCCAGGCGCGACGGCGCTGGTCGCCGACGTCAACACCGCAGGCGAGGCCGACCGGATCCTCACCGAAGCGGCCGACGCCCTCGGCGAGCTGGCCGGCATCGCCGTGACGACCGGCACCGGCCAGGGCTCACACCGCGGGCTCGCCGACGCCACCGACGAGGTGTGGGCCGAGGCGTTCGACGACATCCTCATGGGCACGGTCCGCGCGGTCCGCGCCGCGGTCCCCCACCTCGTCGCGGCCGGCGGCGGCACCATCGTCACCACCGCCGCCTACGGAATGCGCGCCTACCACCCCGACCGCCTGCCCTACATCACCCTGAAAAGCGGCATCGCCACCTTCACCAAAACCATCGCCCGGGCGTACGGCGCCGCCGGCGTGCGAGCCAACTGCGTCTGCCCCGGCGCGATCGAGACGGACTCCCTCGCCGGCCTGCGCCAGCACCTGGCGCAGGAACGCGGCGTGCCACCGGAGGGCCTGCTGGAGCAGGTCATGGTCGACGAGTGGCACATGGACGTCGCCCTGCGCCGCCCCGGCACACCGACCGAGGTCGGCGAGCTCTTCGCCTTCCTGCTGTCCCCCCGCGCCGGCTACCTGACCGGCGCGGTCATCAACATCGACGGCGGCACCCAGTTCTGACGGGCCCGGCCCGGCGCCGACGGGCGGGCCCGGCCGTCGGAACCGGGCGACCGGCTACCTGCCGATCTGGGACTTCATGTCGTCCAGCAGCATGAGGATCGGCAGGCCCGACTCGCTGAGCGCATGACCATGGCCGGTCTGGTGGATGTCGAACACGGACTGCACGGCCGCGTAGAAACCCTGCACGTCCAGCGTCTGGTTGACCGCGCGCTTCGCCTGCCGCAGCGCGAACGGGTGCATCTGGGCGATCTGCGCGGCCAGCTCGTGGGTCGCCGTGCGCAGCTCGTCGAGCGGCACGACCCGGTTGACCATGCCGACCCGCTCGGCCTCGTGGGCGTCCATCCCGCGGCCGGTGAACAGCATCTCCTTCGCCCTGCGGGCACCCCATTCCCAGGTGTGGCCGTGGTACTCCACGCCACCGATCCCCATGTTGACCACCGGGTCCGAGAACTTCGCGTTGTCGGCCGCGATGATCAGGTCGCACGGCCAGCACAGCAGCAGGCCGCCGGAGATGCAGACACCCTGCACCGCGGCGATCGACGGCTTCGGCACGTTGCGCCAGCGCAGCGAGTACTCGAGGAACCGCTTCGCCTCCACGGCGTAGATCCCACCGAGGGTCATGGCCGGCCGCTGGCCGTTCCCGGCTCCGCCGACGCCCTTGATGTCGTGCCCGGCGGAGAAGTGCCTCCCGTTGGCGCGCAGAACGATGACCCGGACCTCCGGATCATCGGCCGCGCGCCGCCACGCCTCGTCAAGCTGGTCAAGCAGCTCCGGTGTCTGCGCGTTCGCCGCCTGCGGCCGGTTGAGCGTGATCGTCGCGACCCGCTCCGCCGCCTCGTACTCGATGAAACTCTCGCTCACGAACGATCCCCTCGAGCCCTGCCAGGGGTAGGACGTCAGGCCCGCCCCCTCGGCCCACACGCCGCAGACCGACCAATACATCTATACATTAGCGCGGCCCGCCGTTCGCTCAGCTCCGCATCCACGTGGACAGAGCGACAAACCATCCGTATACACGGCGTTGAAGTACCCATTTTGGACGCAGACTGTTCGACGACGCCGACCTCACCCGGGCGATTCCCGGCGCCGGCATGGGCATGCTCGCGGGCTCCGGGCAGAACTGCTCCTGCACCTCGCGCATGTACGTCCAGCGCGCCATCCGCCCGCGATCGGGCGGCCGACACGGCAGATATTGAACTGCTGGAGAATCTCACCGCCGCCATAGGCGAGGACACGACCCGGGTCGGAACAGATTCCGCCGGTGTGGTCGATCCTGACGTCGGGCCCGGTCTCCTCCGCCGTATCCCGGACACCACAGTCGGCGAACGGCTCACCAATGTCCATCTGCCCGCCGACATCGGCCCTTTTCCCGTGTTCGCACACGCCATCGCATGAGCGCTCCGGCGATGCCGTACGGAGTGACGCAGGCGCGTCAGCGCCAGACCGGGCCACTACCGGGCCACGCCCGGCGGCCGCCGGGCGTGGCCCACCGCGACCGGGTCGCCGGCCACGAGGGAGCCGAGCGGCCGGCAGAGCCACTCGGACAGGCAGCTACCTCTTGACGGTGCGGTTAATCTCTATATATTTTGCCTCGACACCTCGTGGCGGACGTCACACATCCTCCCGCAAACCGACGAGCACCGAAACGAGGGAGGTGCGCCACGTCCCGCCTCCCTGCACACCGCATGCTCCTGTGCCACCGGCCACGGCAACCTGCGCCACCGGCCACGGCAAAGGGTGCCTGCGAACACGGCACGCAGAGGGCACGGTCTCACCGCGGAGCCGCGAACACCTGCACGAGCCTCGAACGAGCACGCCCTCCGGGAGGAGTACCCGTGAAAAGGTCTGACAACTGGTTACTCAACACGCCCAGAGAACGCCGTCGCAGGAACCCGCCGGCGCGTCGACTGCGCGGCCTGGCGGTCCTGACGGCTGGGCTCCTCCTGGCCGTGACGGCGTGCTCGAACTCGTCGGGCAAGGTCGCGGACACGTCCGACGCCGGGGTGTCCGGCGGGGCTCAGGGAACGGCGGCGGGGCCCGGCGTGACCGACAGCGAGATCCGGTTCGCGATGCTCGGCACGAAGAGCAACAATCCGCTGGGCACCTGCATCCTGGACTGTTTCGCCAGCGGCGTGAACGCGTACTTCGCCTATCGCAACAGCGAGGGCGGGGTCCACGGCCGCAAACTGGTGGTCGCCGAGACGGTGGACGACCAGCTGGGCAAGAACCAGCAGGAAGCACTGAAGATCGTCTCCGCGAACAACACCTTCGGCACGTTCTCGGCGCCGCTTCTCGCCACCGGCTTCGGTGCCTTCGCGGAGGCAGGGGTCCCGCTCTACGCCCTGCCGGCGAACGCCAGTGACATGGTCGGCAAGGATTCGGCCTTCTCCAGCACCGGTTCCTTCTGCATCGAGTGCACCCAGACCTACTGGTCCTATATCGCGAAGCTCGCCGGCGCCACCAGAATCGCGGCGCTCGGAATCGGCGTCGCGGCGCCGTCGAAGAACTGCGCGAACGGGGTCGTCCGGTCGATCGAGACGTTCGGCGGGAAGTTCGGCCAGAAGGTCGTCTACATGAACGACACCCTGGCGTACGGCCTGCCCAACGGCGCCGGCCCCGAGGTTACGGCGATGAAGAACGCCGGCGTCCAGCTGGTCATCGGATGCATCGACCTGAACTCCATGAAGACCTTCTCCCAGGAGATGGAACGCCAGGGCGTCGGCGATGTCCCGATGGTGCACCAGAACACCTACGACCAGAAGTTCGTGGCCGCGGGCGGCGACCTGTTCGAGGGCGACTACGTGCTGCCGCGCTTCCGCCCGTTCGAGGCCGACGCCGGCTCCTCAGGCCTGAAGACCTTCTCGACCTGGATGAAGAAGGCCGGGTCCGAGCTCACCGAGTACGCCATGCTCGGCTGGATCGACGCCGACCTCGCCTACCAGGGCATCAAGGCCGCCGGCCCGTCGTTCACCCGGGCGTCGGTCATCGCCGCCACCAACAGGATGACGAACTACAGCGCGGACGGGCTGATCGACCCGATCGACTGGAGCCGCCAGCACGAGCCACCCACCGAGGCGGACCCGGTGACCCATGGCTACAAGCAGGAATGCATCACCCTGGTCAAGGTCCACAACGGCCGGTTCGAGCCCGTGGGCGATCCGAAAAAGCCCTTCATCTGCTGGCCGGTGACAAAGGAACGGACCTGGTCCGAACCCACCTTCACCAACTTCACCTAGTACGGATGGCCATGCTGCTCGGGGCCGGTCTCCCGGCCCCGAGCAGCATCCGCACCGGTTCGGAGTTCGCTATGAGACCCGGCGCACCACGTTGCGCCCTGCGATCACCGGCAGATCGAGGGCGCTGAGCAGCCCGCTGGGTGCCGCGCACACCGCCGGGATGGCGTTGACGGCGCGCATCGCCGTGGCGATGAGGCCGTGGTCGGATCCGACCACCTGGTCGAAGGTCAGCTCGCAGCGCATGGCCGGGCGGCCCTCGATCTCGACCCGGTAGACGAGGGTGTCCGTCGCGCTCCCGTGCGGCCAGTCCGGGGCGACCTCGGCTCCCATCCGGTTCACATGCTCCAGGATGATCACCGGACGGCCGTCCAGCAGTCCGCGCACCTCGAAGCGCACGCCGGACACCTCACCGGCGTGGAGGGTGCCGATCGCCGTGGAAAGGTCCGTGTCCACCGTGGCGACCTCGTGCACGGTGTCCATACCGTCGAGACGCAGGCCGAGAGCGTCGGCGAGCTGGCTGATCACCGCTCCCCACTCGTTGACGAGCAGGTCGCCGGTGAACAGGATGCCGGGCTGGTCGGGCGGATTGCCGAAGCCGAACGCGAACCGCATGGCCTCCTCGACACCGTAGGTGCTGTAGTCGGCGATCTCCTGGATCCGGACCGACTCGACGTCGTCGCAGGCCGACAGCAGGCTCAGCGGCAGCAGGTCGCTGCCGAGGCCCGGTTCGATCCCGGTGGCGAAGAAGGAGGTCTGGCCGCTGGTCGCCGCGGCTGCCAGCGGCTCGCGGCTTCTGGCATCCGCGGCAGGCGGGTAGACCATCCCGGCCAGGGACGTCGTCACCACGTTCGCGCCGGCAGACAGGAAGGGAACGAGATCGGCGACCACCGCCTTCTCCCGGCCCGGGCCGGGCCCGAAGTAGGACAGGCAGTCCGGCTGCAACGCCAGCAGAGCGGTGCTGTCGCGGGTGGCGACGACCCCGGTCGGGTCGGCCAGCCCACACAGCTCCGCCGCGTCCCGCCCCTCCTTGTCCGCGGCGTTCACGCACACGCCCACCAGCTCCAGCGCCGGGTGGTTGATGATCCCCCGCAGCGCCTCCCGCCCCACGGCGCCTGTTCCCCATTGAACGACCCTGATACTGATCCGTCTGCCCTCCACGCGGCCGCCCAGGTGCCCCGAGTGACCGAGGCCGGACCTCCGCCGAAAATAGCCAGATAATTCCGGGTCGGCTGGACGTTACCCGAACTCGGCGGCCACGTCTGCAACGTCAGCCCGCGGCGCCCCCACCTCGATGACGACCGCCGCGTCCCTGCTCATCGGGCACACACTCCCGTTCCATCGGGCACGGCGGTGGCCACGATGCGCACGTTCCTGAGGATCTTTCCCCGGGTCGGGCTGTGCCGACGACCGCGTGGGACGGCCGCGGGAGCACGCGGCCATCCCACGGCGAACAGCTAGGCTTCCTGGCCGTCCGCCGGGCCGAGAGCCCCGATGCCGATGAGGCCGGCACGGCGCGCGAAGCACCAGCGCCCGTCCTCACGCACCAGCACGTCGACATGCCGGCCGACGAGGACCCTGGGCGCGCCGTCCGGCGCACTCGAGATCGCCGCCCACACGCATTCGCCGGACGCCGTGTCACTGCCGGCGGTGAGCTCGATGCGAGGTGACGCGAGCAGGTGGACGGAGCTCCTCGAACCGTCCGGGGCGAGCCGGACCACCTTGGCCGCCGCCTTCTCGATCTCCTCCCGGCCGTCCGCGCGCATGACCGGGCCGAGCCGAAGCCTGGCGTCGCGCGCGAACAGCGACGCGTATGCGGCCGGGTCCCCCGCGTCGAGGTGGCGCCCGTAGTCGATGTACAACTGGCGGATCTCCTCAAGGTCCTCGAACCGGCGCAGTCGTGCGCCCAACGAGCGGAGCTCGTCGCCCGGGTCCACAGCTGGAACACTCACGGTCTGCCCTCCTCCTCACAGTGCCGCCCACAGGCAGCGGATCGCCGCTGTGCCGGCAGGAGCTGTGCCGTCTCGCGGAGCACCCGCCCCAGCCGTCCTTCGCGCCGCCCCGACCTGGCCGACGCCCACGAGAGACGCCAGCAGCCCACAAGCTAGCAAAACATATATATAATTTCCATCAACCTCGGCAGGTGCGGCGCAGCGGGATCCGGGCGCCGACACCCCGCGACAGCACCCTCGGCACACCAGGCGCGACCCGACGATCTCCGAACGGGGCCGCCAGTCCGCCGCGAGGGTGATGACGCTCACCGACGTCGTGAAATATATAAAGATTTCACCTAGGATCGCCTACGACCCAGGGCGCAACGGGAGAGGGAAGAGCCGTTGACTGACGAACGCGTGCTGATGGAGCGGGAGCCGGAGTCCGGCATCGCCCGCATCACGATCAACAATGCGCAGCGGCGCAACTCCTACGACCCGCCGATGCGCGACCAACTC
>NZ_MOWP01000043.1:0-91701 GCF_001983215.1 Frankia sp. CcI49 | reverse complement strand
GGCTTCGTCGACGGCACCGACGTCGACCTCATCGGCGTGATGAACACCGTCGCGGTCAGCCTGCCGCATCTGAAGGCCGGAGCGTCGATCATCCTCACCGGCTCGACCGCCGGGATGATGAAGGGCACCACCGAGATGCTCGGCAACACCGGCGGCGTCGGCTACTCATGGGCCAAGCAGACCGTCGCCCGCTACACCGAGGTCCTCGCGCTGCAGCTCGCGCCGCACAACGTCCGGCTGAACGCGATCCACCCGACCAACGTCAACACGCCACTGATCCACAACGACCGGATCTACAGGACGTTCCGGCCGGACCTGGAGAACCCCACCCGGCAGGACGCGGAGCTCGCCCTCCCTGTCCTGCAGGCCATGCCCATTCCGTACATCGAGCCGGAGGACGTCAGCGCGCTCGTGCTGTTCCTCGCCTCCGACGACGCGAGGTACATCACCGGGCTGAACCTGCGCATCGACGCGGGCGGAATGCTGAAGGGCCAACCCGCCCTCTGAGCTCGCCGGAACCGCGTCTCCGCCCGACCGTCGGCAGCCCGCCGGCCCGCGGATGCGCGCCGGGCTGGCGAGTCGCACCCTGCGAACGCACCCGCTGGCACCGCCATGCCCACCCGCCTGCCAATGTGGGGGTTACTATCTTTTGGAGGTGACCTCTACTAGAGGGGGGCTGTCACATGGGCGAAGTTGGGGCGCGGCGGTGGTGGGCGTTGGGAGCGGTCAACCTGAGCGTTCTCGCCGTCGGCCTGGACGGCACGGTTCTGTCGGTGGCCCAGCCGACACTGGCGACGGCACTCGACGCGTCGCAGTCCGACCTGGTCTGGTTCTCATCCGGCTACCTGCTCGTGCTGGCGGCGGTGGTTCTGCCCGTGGGCCTCGTGGGTGACCGGTTCGGCCGTCGCGCGGTCCTGCTCGCCTCGTTGGCGCTGTTCGGGCTTGGGTCGGTGCTGTGCGCCTACGCCGCATCGGTCGGGATGTTCCTGGCGGGACGGCTGCTCCAGGGCCTGGCCGGTGCCGGCATCACGGTGATGGCCCTGTCTGCGCTGGTCGTCCTGTTCGACGAGCGGGAACGCCCGAAAGCCGTGGGTATCTACCAGGCGGCGACCTTCATCGCGCTCCCGCTCGGCCCGATTCTCGGCGGCTGGATGCTGTCGCGGTTCTGGTGGGGCTGGGTCTTCCTGCTCAACGTACCCGTGGTCGTGCTCGCCGCGATGGTCGGCTTCGCGCTGATCCCGGAATCACGGTCAACGCGACGTCCCGGTCTGGACCCGGTCGGCACGGCGACGTCCGCGGCAGGACTCGCGATGGTGATCTACGGTCTGGTGCGGGCCGGGGAACACGGCTGGGCTACGCCAGACGCGGTGGTGTCGATGGTCGTCGGAGTCGTCGCGGTGGCCGGGTTCGTCTGGTGGGAGCACCGGCTCGGTCGGCTGCCCGACGGCCAGCCGCTGATCGACCCACGACTCCTGCGGCCTGGGCCGTTCCTCTGGGGGGCGGCGCTCGCCGCGGTCGCCGGACTGGCGATGATCGGCGTGCTGTTCACGCTGCCCCAGTACTTCCAGGGTGTGCGGGGAACCGGCACCCTCGGCAGCGGCGTTCGCCTGCTTCCCCTCATCACCGGCATGGTGGTCGGCGCCGGACTCGCAGGCCACCTGGCGGCGGCGGTCACCGCACGGATGTCGGCCGCGCTGGGATTCGTCGTGCTTGCCGCTGGCCTCGCCCTGGGAGCCACCGTCACTCCCACCTCCAGCACCGCGTTCACCGCCGGCTGGACGGCGCTCGTCGGCGCGGGAACCGGGCTGGCCCTGGCCGCGGCGACCGCGGCGGCGTTGGCCGGGCTGTCGGCCGAGCGCAGCGGCACCGAATCCGCCGTCGTGCAGGCGTTCAACAAGGCCAGCGGTCCGCTCGGTACGGCGATCACGGGCAGCCTGCTCGTAGCGGTCTACCACGCCCGGCTCGACAGTGCCGGGCTGCCGGGAACGGTGACCGAGAGCGCGCGCAGGAGCCTCTACGAGGGTGCCGCCGCGGCGGCTGGCGTACCTGAACTGGAACAGGCGGTCCGCGCGGCGTTCGTCGACGGGATGAGTGCCGCATTGCTGGGGTCCACCGCGATCGCCGTGCTCGGTGCCGTCACGGCCGTGGCCGTCCTTCCCGGCCGGCAATCCCGTAGAACGGAGGCCGGCCAGCCGACCGAGGAAGGGACCATCGATGCCGTCGCGCACTGACCGGGCGACACCTGGGCTGCGAGAACGCAAGAAGGCGAGGACTCGGGCCGCCATCCAGACCCACGCCCTGCGGCTGTTCCGCGAGCAGGGCTACCAGGCCACGACCATCGAACAGATCATCGACGCGGCGGATGTCTCGGAGACGACGTTCTTCCGCTATTTCCCTACCAAGGAGCACGTCGTCCTCCAGGACGATCTCGATCCTCTGATCATCGAGGCGTTCCAGAACCAACCCCCGGAGCTCTCACCCGTGCAGGCGATACGCGCCGCGGTTCGTCACCAGTTCGACGCTCTCACCCCCGAGCAGCGACAGGCGGTACGGGAACGGACGTCGCTCATCGTCGGCGAGCCCGCCCTGCGCGCCGCCATGCTCGACCAGATCTCCCAGGCGATGCTCCTGCTCGCGGACGCCATCGCACAACGCACCGGGCGCCCGAAAGACGCTCTCGCCGTGCGCGCCATCGCCGGCAGCGCCGTCGGTGCCATGCTCGCCACGCTGCCCGCCCTGGCCGACGACCCGCACGCGGACCTGCCCGCCCTCGTTGACGAGGCCCTGGGCTACCTGGAGACCGGACTACCCGTCTGAGTCTCACCGAGCCGAACGCCCAGGAGGCAGACGGGCCGGCCGAGGGCTGACGCTCCCGGCTGGCCTTTCGCGGTCTACTGCCTCAGCCCACCCTGCGGTCGGCGTTGGACCAGTAGCGCGCGCGCAGCGCCTTCTTGTCCGGCTTTCCCACCGCGGTGAGCGGAAGGGTGTCGACGAAGTCCACGCCCTTGGGTGCGTGGTGGGAGCCCTTGTGTTCCTTCACCATTGCGGCCAGTTCCTCCGCCGCGACGGACGCGCCGGCCCGGAGCACCACGACCGCCCGGACGGCTTCGCCCCACCTGTCGTCGGGCACGCCGATGACCGCCGCCGCGGCGACCGCCGGGTGCGTGGAGAGGACGTCCTCGATCTCACGGGGGAAGACGTTGAAACCGCCGCTGACGATCATGTCCTTCTTGCGGTCCACGATCGTGTAGAAACCGTGCTCGTCCATGCGGGCGATGTCGCCGGTGTGCAGCCAGCCGCCGGCGAGCGCCTGCGCGGTCTGCTCCGGCTTGTTCCAGTAGCCCTTCATGACGAGTGGCCCCTGGACGCAGATCTCGCCGGGCTCGCCGTCGGGAACCGGCTCACCCTGGTCGTCGAGCAGAGCCACCCGCACCCACGACACCGGACGCCCGCACGAGACCAGCCGGGCCGGATCGTCCGGGTTGTGTTCTTCCTTGCGCAGGACGAACACGGTCTGCGGGGCCTCGGTCTGGCCGTAGAACTGGAAGAAGACCGGGCCGATCCGCCCGATCGCCTCCCGCAGCCGGCCCGGCGACATCGGCGAGGAGCCGTAGAACACCGTTTCGAGGCTGGAGAGGTCGGTCTCGGCGAACCGGGGATGGTCGAGCAGGGCGTAGATCATCGACGGCACCAGGAAAACCGACGTGATGCGGTGCGCCTCGATGGYCTCGAGCACCTTGCCGGCGTCGAACTTGGGCAGGACGACCACGGAGCCGCCCTGGTGCAGCACGGGAACGATGAACGGCGCGCCCGCGTGGCTCAGCGGTGTGCAGACCAGATGACGCAGTTCCTTCGGCCACTGCCATTCCGTGAGCAGGATCTGCGTCATCGCCGCGCTGCCGCGGTAGGTGGACATGACGCCCTTGGGCTGGCCGGTGGTGCCACCGGTGTAGGCGATCGCGGCGATCGCCTCCGGGTCGAGCCGGGGCGCGGTCAGCGGGCGTGGCTCGTAGCCTGCCGCCAGTGCGACCAGATCCGCGCCGACGTCGCTGGGCCCGAAGGACAGCAGCCGCCTCAGGGTCGGTACCCGCTCGCGCAGCGCGGCGGCACGCTCGGTGAAGGACGGGTCGAACACCAACGTCTCGATCTCGGCGTCGGCGAGCACATAGGCGTGGTCGTCGAGGGAGCCCAACGGGTGAAGCGCCGTGTTGCGCCCACCGGTGACCATGTAGGCGCCCATGGAGTAGAGGACCTCGGGCCGGTTCGTGGACAGCATGGCCACGCCACTGCCGGGCCGCACCCCCTGCGCCGTGTAGACCTGCGCGTACTGGCTGATCCGGGCGGCCAGCTCCCCGGCGGTGAGAACGCTTTCCCCGAGGTAGATGGCGGGCTTCGCCGGGTCGCGTCGCAGTGCGCCGATCAGAAGGTCCGGGAGGAACGCGCCGCGATAGAGGTCGTCCGCCGCCTCGGGTAGTCCGCGACTCATGATGGTCCCGCCTCCTGCCTCCAGGCCGCTCACTTGGCCGGGAATCGTTGTGCGCCGTCGAGCCGGATGTTCTCGCCGTTCAGGTACGGATTGCGCAGGATCGCCTCGACGAGCAGGGCGAACTCCGCCGGGTGGCCCATACGGTGCGGGAAAATGATGCTGGCGACGAGCTTGTTCTGCAGTTCTGCGGACGCGCTGCGCATCAGCTCCGTACCGATGGTTCCCGGGGCGATGGCGCAGACCCGGATGCCCAGCGGCGCCAGGTCGCGGGCGAGCGGCAGGGTCATCCCCAGGATCGCCGCCTTCGCCGACGCGTAGGCGACCTGCCCGGCCTGGCCCTCCAGCCCGGCCAGCGAGCCGGTGTTCACCACGACCCCGCGCTGGCCGTCCTCGTCGGGGGTGTTGGCGGCCATCGCGGCCGCGGCGAGCCGGGTCACGTTGAACGTCCCGACCGCGTTCTTCGCCATGGTGGCGACGTACGTCTCCAGGTCGTGCGGGCTGCCGTCACGGGCGACGGTGCGTGCCGGCCGGGTTCCGCCGCCGGCCACGTTGATGACGTACGACAGGGTGCCCAGCGACCGCGCCGCGGCGATGGCCGCCTGGACGTCCGCCTCGACGGTGACATCGCCGGGGACGGCCACGGTCATGCTTCCGAGCTCCGCGGCGAGGGCGGCGGAGCGCTCGCCGTCCAGGTCGACGATCGCCACGGCGACCCCCAGCCCGACGAGATGGCGGACGGTGGCCGCCCCCAGCCCGCCGGCCCCGCCGGTCACGATCGCCGACGCACCCTGCAATCTCATCGGCCGTCCTCTCCAACCTCTGTAACTGGTCCAGATGTTTCGGGTCGGCTCGGCAAGCCAGGCAAGCCAGGCAGCTGTGTGCCGGCCGGAACCGTGATGGTCTTCGGCTCCAGGTAGGAGCTCAGCCCTTCGGGCCCCAGCTCCCGGCCCAGACCGGACTGCTTCATCCCACCGAACGGCGCCGCCGGGTCCAGCGACAGGCCGTTGACCCCGAACGTTCCGCTCCGGATGCGCCGCGCGACCGCGAGCCCACGCTGGACGTCGTCCGTCCACACCGTGCCGTGCAGGCCGAACGGAGTCCCGTTGGCGATCGCGACCGCGTCGTCGATGTCCTCGTAGGGGATGAACGCGACGACCGGCCCGAAGATCTCCTCCTGCGCGATCCGCATGCTCGGGGTGACGTCACGGAACACGGTCGGTTCGACGTACCAGCCGGTTTCGAGGCCGTCCGGTACCCCGCCGCCGGCGACCAGGGTGGCGCCTTCGCGCTGCCCGGTCTCGATGTAGCCGAGCACCTTGTCCCGCTGGCGCTGCGAGATCAGCGGGCCGAGGAACGTCGTGGGGTCCGCCGGGTCACCGACCCGCAGCTTCGTCGTGATGGCGGCGAACCGCTCGACCGCCTCGTCGTAGCGCCGGGCGGAGACGAGGACGCGTGACTGGGCCGTGCAGAACTGCCCGCTCAGGAACAGGCTCACGGTCATCAGCCGGGCCATCGCCGCCTGCAGGTCGATGTCGTCGAGCACGATCGCCGCGGACTTGCCGCCGAGCTCGAGGGTGACCCGCTTGAGCTGGTCGCCGGCGAGGCTCGCGATGCGCCGGCCGACGGCGGTGCTGCCGGTGAAAGCGATCTTGTCGATGCCCGGGTGCGTGACCAGCTGCTCGCTGCCGCTCGGGCCGGCGGCGAGCACGTTCAGGACGCCCGCCGGCAGGCCCGCGGCGTCGGCGGCCGCCGCGACGATGTTCGCGTGCAGCGGCGTCTCGGGGGCGGCCTTGAGCACGACCGTGCAGCCGGCGGCCAGCGCGGGGGCGAACTTCATCGCGGCCAGGAAGAACGGGACGTTCCAGGGGACGATCGCGGCGACGGCCCCGACCGGCTCCTGGCGGACGACGACGGGGGAGTAGCGGCCCGCGCGCGGCGTCTCCACCGCCAGCGTCGCCGCGGCCTCGGTGTAGAAACGCAGGACGTCGAGGCCGTTGTCGACCTGGCCGGGCTTCACCAGCGACGTGGGGGTGCCGTTCTCCAGCGTGATCGTCCGCGCCAGCTCGTCGGAGCGTGTCTCCAGCTGGGCCAGGAACTCGGCCATGATCGCGGCTCGTTCGGCCGGCGGCAGGCCGGGCCACGGCCCGTGGTCGAACGCGTCGCGCGCCGCGGTGACCGCCGCGTGGACGTCGCCCGCTCCCGCGTCCGGGACCTGGGCGATGACCTGCCCGGTGCTCGGCGACCGGACCTCGAGCTGACGCTCCGACGTCGCCGGAACCCACTTCCCGCCGATGAACACCTCGTTGGCCGCCCGCATGCGCGTGCTCCTCTCGTCGCCCGGTGCCCTCTCGCCGTGGCCCATGACCTGTGACCCGCCGTGGACCCCTGACTTGGGACAAAAACTACTAGATGTCGCATGGCACGTCGAACTATTGCGGGTGTCTCATCCGCTTCACCCCAAAGGCCGGACCAGGCGGCTCTACGATGGCTCCATGACGGTGATCACGGGCGACGAGGACGGGGGTCAGCGCGCACCGGGGTGGTGGGGCAGTGACAGCGCGCTGCTCGACGACGAGGAGGCGCGGCGGCGGCTCGTCGCCGCGACGGTCCGCTGTGTCCTGCGGCGTGGCTCCGGCCGGATCCGGGTCGAGGAGGTGGCGGTCGAGGCAGGCGTCTCGCGGTCCACCGTCTACCGGTATTTCAAGACCCGTGACGAGCTGATCCTCGCCGTCCTGCTCAGCCGGGTCGACGCGGCCATGAGCGGGGTGCTGGGCGGTTTGCGTGACCCGAAGGATGCGGCCGGGTCGCTCGTGGCGGTGTTCGTCGACTCGATGGCCATGGTGAACAAGGACACCATCAGTGAGGCTCTGTTCTCCGAGGGCGGCCGTTCCGCGGTGGAGCTGCGGGAACTGACCGCTGAGCCCATCGTCGACGCGGTGTACCGGCACCTGGAGCCGCTGCTGAACCGGTGGAGCGAGAGCGGCCAGCTGTACGAGGATCTGGATGTGCGCGAGACCGTTCGATGGCTGATCGCGGTCGGGTCCATCCTGATGGTGCCGCCGTGGTCCACCTGGTCGCCGCAGCAGCAGCGCGTCTTTGTGAACACCCACGTCGTGCGCGCTCTCGTCAGGCCTTCCTGAGCAAGGCCTTCCTGGATGCGTCAAGTCAAACTTGACGTCAACCTCGACATACTTCTACGGTGCGGAAGCGCCCACTGCCCGGCCCGTCGAGGACGCGGGTTCACGAAAGGCGGCTGCCAGATGGTCAGTACACGCGCGGCGGTGCTCCACGGCCCCGGCCAGGATTTCAAAATCGAGACGGTCGAGATCGATCACCCGCGGGCTGGCGAGGTTCTCGTCGACCTTCGGGCCTGCGGCTTATGTCATTCCGACGAGCATGCCCGCACAGGCGACATGCCGATGCCGCACTATCCGCTGATCTGCGGCCACGAAGGCGCCGGCGTGGTGGAGGAGGTCGGCCCGGGGGTCACCTCGGTCCAGCCGGGGGACCACGTGGCGCTGTCGTTCGTGCCGTCCTGCGGAGCCTGCCAGTGGTGCCGGACGGGCCGGGCCTTTCTCTGTAACGACGGCGCGAAGATGTTCGCGATCGGAATGATGACGGACGGGCGTATCGCCCACCGCCTCGGCGATCAGCCGGTCGCCCGGTACACCCAGCTGGGCGCGTTCGCCGAGCGCCAGCTGCTGGCCGAGACGTCGATCGTCAAGGTCGACCCGGAGATCCCGTTCACGGCCGCCGCGCTCGTCTCCTGCGGGGTCGCCACCGGTTTCGGTTCGGCGGTGAACCGGGCCGAGGTGAGACCGGGGGACACGGTCGCCGTCCTGGGCATCGGCGGAATCGGCGTCAGCGCGGTCCAGGGCGCGCGGATCGCCGGCGCACGGCAGGTCTTCGCGGTCGACCCGGTCGAGTTCAAGCGCGAGCAGGCACTGCGCCTGGGTGCCACCCATGCGTTCGCCTCCCTGGCCGAGGCCACCGAGGAGATCAGGCGGCTCACCGACGGGGTCATGTGCACCTCGGTCATCTGTGCCTACTCCGTGATGCACTCCGAGCTGCTCGAACCGGCGCTCGCGCTGACCGCGAAGGACGGCACCTGTGTCATCACCGCGGTCGCGCCGATCACCCAGAAACAGGCCGATGTCAACCTGTTCATGCTCGCGATGTCGAACAAGCAGATCCGCGGCTGCCTGTACGGTTCCCAGAGCCCGCGGGTGGCGATTCCGAAGCTGCTCGACCTCTACACCGCCGGCATCCTCAAACTGGACGAGCTGGTCACCCGCACCTACACCCTTGACCAGGTGAACGAGGGCTACGCTGATCTGGCGGCCGGCCAGATCCTGCGTGGCGCGCTCGTCTTCTGAGCTTCCAGCTTCTGAGGTTCCTGAGCGCGCACCGAATCCACAACCGGGAGTAGGTATGACGTCCGAGCAGTCGTTGGCCGGCCGGCGGATCCCGCTGGTCGACTACCTGGTGCTGGAAGGTGAACCGCATCTGGTGGCGCATGAATGCGTCACCTGTGCGGCCAGGTATTTCGACCGGCGCAACGCCTGTGCCTCCTGTGAGCAGGCCGAGTTCCGCGTGGTGGATGTGCCCACCGAAGGCGAGCTGCGCGCGTTCACGATCGTCTCGTTCGCCGCGCCCGGGGTGCCGGTGCCGTTCGTGGCCGGGGTGGTCGACTGCGGCGGGACCACCGTCCGCGGCAACGTCGTGAACGTTGCGCCGGACCCGGAGCACATCCGGCTGGGAATGAAGCTGCGGCTGACCACGACGTCGCTCGGCACCGACGCCGCGGGCGTCGAGGCGATCGGGTACGGGTTCGAGCCGGCCGCCTGACGGCACACGCGAGAAGAGAACGAACGGGAGAAGCCGGTGGCGGAGAACGTCTGGATCCTCGGTATCCACATGACGAAGTTCGGTAAGCATCCGACGCTCGACCCGGTCGACCTCGGCGTCGAGGCGATCCGGGGCGCACTCGCCGACGCCGGGCTGCGCATGCGGGATGTCGGTGTCCTCGCGGCGGGCAACCTCATGGGCCGGGGCGGCTCCTTCGGCCAGCAGCTGCAGAAGCAGACCGGGCAGACCGGCATCCCGGTGTTCAACGTCGCGAACGCGTGCGCCACCGGCGCGACGGCGCTGCGGGTCGCCGTCATGGCGATCCGGGCCGGTGAGACGGAGGTGGGCCTCGCGGTCGGCGCGGAGAAGCTGTCGGGGGCGGGCCTGCTCGCCGGCGGCGCCCGCGAGGCGGAGGGCGACACCTGGGCGCCGAAGGGCCGGTTCGGCGCGGTCGCCGCGCTCGACGGCCGGGTCGGCACCGAGACGATGCCAGGCGTCTTCGCGCAGATCGGGATGGAGTACGGGCACAGGTACGGGGGCACCAGCTTCGAGCTGTTCGCGCGGATCTCGGAGAAGAACCACGCGCACTCCACGCTGAACCCGCTGGCCGCCTACCAGAAGCGGTTCACGCTTGAGCAGATCATGAACGACGTCATGATCGCGTACCCGAACACCCGTCCGATGTGCTCGGCGAACTGCGACGGTGCCGCCGCGGCCGTGGTCGTCAGCGAGACGAAGCTGCGCACCCTGTCACTGGAACAGCAGCGCCGCGCCGTCAAGATCAGCGCCTCGGTGCTGACCAGCGACCCCTGGCAGGAGGCCTGCCAGGTCCTGCCCGACGTCAACACGCTCACCCGCGTCGCCGCCGAGCAGGCCTACGAGCAGGCCGGCGTGGGCCCGGAGGATCTCGACCTCGTCGAGCTGCACGACTGCTTCGCCACCGCCGAGCTCGTCCACTACGACAACCTGAAGCTGTGCCCGCAGGGCGGCGCCGTGGACTTCTTCAACTCGGGCGCGACCTGGCGGGACGGCAGGACCCCGGTGAACGTGTCGGGCGGGCTGGAGTCGAAGGGCCATCCGATCGCGGCGACGGGCATCGCCAACGTCTGGGAGGTCGCCACCCATCTGCGCGGCGAGGCGGGCGATCGCCAGATCGCCGGCGCCCGGGTGGGCCTGGCCCACGTCATCGGCCTCGGCAGCGCCTGCGGCGTGCACATCCTCGAGAAGGCGGCGGCCTGACCCCCATGGGGAGCGCGCCGCCGTCACCCGCGGCCGGCCTTATCTGATCCTGATCCGAGGCCCGTCGGCCTCCGCCGCGCTCAGCTGAGCAGCTTGCTGATCTCGGTGGAGGCCGCGCGGGCCTCGATCCGCATCAGGCCCAGGTTGGAGTTGAACGGGCCGGACAGCACCAGCACCGCCTGTTCGCCTGCCGCGTACACCACCAGGTAGCCGTGGTCACCACGGACCACCGTCTCCTGCATCTCACCGAGTCCGGTCCGGTCCGAGATGCGCTTGCCCAGGCCGAGCGCCGTCGCTGCCATCGCCGCCATTCGTTCGGCGTCCGGCTCGGGGAAGTCGTGCGCCACGGACAGCCCGTCCACCGACGCCACCATGGCGCCGTTCAGCTCCGGAATCGACCGCCGCAGCTCCGACACCACGCGCGACAGCTCCGACTGAATACTCACCGATGCACCTCTGTCCTGAACGGTTTCGATTGACCTGGGTGGCTCTGGCGCCGTCTCCGGGGACGGGTCGTCCGGAGATGGATCGTTCGGGGACGGATCATCCGGCGGCACTGCTACGGCTGGCCGCACCCGCAAGGGCGTCGTGACATCCGCGAGGCGTGTACCGGGGACGGGCCGCGCCGCCTCGGCTGGCTGCCCCGCGCCGAGCGGCTGCCGGTCGGCGGGCGGCCTGCCGTCGTGGGCTTCCTCCTCGGAGGGCTGCGATGTCGTCGAGGTCGGGGCCCGGTTGCGCCACGACCGTTTCGACGTGCTGCGGTGCCGCGACGGACTGCCCCCCTCGTCCAGCATCGTGACCGGCCGCGTTCGTCCGCCAGAGACGTTCCGCGGAGGTCACGCTCGCCGAGCCGCCCTCGGCCGGTACCTGTCCGCGGCGGACAAACCGGCCTTGGCGGTCGACATTACCCGTCCGACTTCAACTTTCCGCCGGGGCCTTCCGCGGAGACGTCCCAGCCGCGCGAAGGCGCCGTGTTCGGCTGCCGCATGGCACGGCACCGGATGCGCCAGGAGGCCGCTTTCGCTGGTCAGCGGCCCCGAGAGCCACGGCGATCGGATAGCGGAATATTCTGCGTACGATGCCGACCAAGCCTGGCTGACGCCGGGAGAAGCGGTCAGCCGCACCACGGAACGACCGTCGGGTGTGACGCGGCGTGCGACTCCCGGGTTTCCCTGGACGGACCATCGACAAGGCTGGAGATGTACGTGCGGAAGCAGTCGGTGACCTCCATCCTGCGCGAGCTCATCGCGTCGTCCGAGGACATCGAGGCCTCCGCGCTGGTCTCGATGGACGGCCTGCTCATGGCGTCGATGCTGCCACCCGAGTTCGAGCAGGACCGCGTGGCCGCGATGAGCGCGGCGATGCTCGCCCTGGGCACGCAGACGAGCATGGAGCTCAACCGCGGCGCGCTCGACCAGATCCTCATCCGGGGCCAGCGCGGTCATGTGCTGCTCACCCGGGCGGGCCCGGAGACCGTTCTGGTGGTCGTCACCCGGCCGAACGCCCAGCTGGGCACGACGTTTCTCGACGTGCGCCGGGGCGCTGAGGCGCTGTCCGCGGCCCTTTAGGACCCATGGACCCATGGACCCTCTGAACCGCGTGCGCCGAACGGGCGGGACCGGCGCCGGGCAACGGCTGACAACAGCTGGGCTGACAACGGCCGGTGGGGGCGCAGCCGGCCGGCCCGCGTGCTGGATCACTACAAAGCAGGAGACGACGGGGTGGACGGCCACAGGGCGGACAGAGCGGAGCTCCGGGCGCCGCGACACGACGCCGGACCATTACGGCCGGCCCCGTACCCGTGGGCCGGTGCCGCGGCGTCGTCCCGCGGCGAACCGCCGATCACGGTTCGTCGCTATGACCCGGCGCGGTACCTGCAGGGACTGGTGGCGTCCGCGTGGCGCCAGGCAGCGGATCGGGGCCAGGCGGTGTACATCCAGGGCGACTGGCCGGGAATCGCCGTCTACCCGCGCAGTCTCACCGCCGTCGTCTACGGAGGCGAGGACAGCCTGCGGCCGTACGCCGGGACGGAGGACCTCCCACTGCGCGCAGGCCTGGTCTTCTCACGTGCACCCGAATACGACGTCAACCACCCGGGCATGGTGCCGCTCGACGTCCTGATGTGGAAGCTCGCGCTGGGAGCATCCCGGGGCCGGCTGCCGCTCGACACGCCCCTCGACACCCCGTGTGCCCTGTGGGAGTGGCCCAACTTCACCCGGCTGATCGTGACGCCGGGCGCGATGAGCGTGGCGGCGCTGTGGGCTCGACAGGTCTGTACGCTCAGCGAGACGATCAGCCTGTTGCGCCTGCCAGCCGAGGACGTCTTCGTCTTCTACAGCGCCGCCGTCGCGGTCGACCTCGTCCACCCGGAGCTCCCGTCGCGGCCGGCCCCGCTCCGCTCGTCCGCGCAGCTGCAGCCGCAGCCGCAGCCGCAGCCGGTCGATGCCCCGTCGCCAAGACGGAGCCTGTTGCGCAAGCTGTTCGACAGACTTCGCCCGCCCGACGGCCCCTCGGCCGACACCACCCCTTCGAGTCATCCGTAGAGACACATGTGACCCACAACAAGATCGTTTTCTCTGGGCCGGTGGGCGCGGGGAAGACCACCGCGATCGCGGCCATCAGCGACATTCCCCCGGTCACCACCGAGGCCCGGCCCACGGACGGGACCAGGGACATCAAGGCGACGACCACCATCGCCATGGACTACGGCGTCGTGCGGCTCGGCGGTGCCGAGCGGATCCACCTCTACGGCACCCCGGGTCAGGACCGTTTCACCTTCATGCGGCACATCCTCGCCGAGGGGGCGATCGGCGTCGTCCTCCTGATGACCAACACCCGGCCGACACCACTCGCCGACCTGGACGAGTTCGTCGGCACCTTCCGAGCGGTGATCGACGAAACGGCGCTGGCGGTCGGCGTCACCGGGATGGACCTCCGCCGTACGCCCGGTCTGGACGACTACCACCAGGTCCTGGCACGGGTCGGCATCACCGCGCCGGTCTTCGAGATCGACGCGCGGCGTCGCGGGGACGTCGCCCTTCTCGTCCAGGCACTGCTCCTGAGCGTCGACCCGGGACTCGCCGCGGAGATCGCCCCGCCCGGCACCGGGCCGGGAGCCTTCCAGCGTGCCGCCGGCGACTACTGGTGACGTCCCTGCGGCGGCTGCTGCCTGCCGACACCGGCGCTACCTGCGGATACTCGCTACCTGCGGATACTGTGGTCACCCGTCTCCGCGGCGTCTGTTCGTGACCGACGCGACGCCCACGGACCTCCTTCACGAAAGGCACCGATGACGCCGAACGGCCGCCAGGACAGCCACGTCGCGGCACCGGCGACAGCCCTGGTGCTGGGCGCGTTGGCCGGCACCCTCGCCAGCCGTCTTCTACGCCCCCGCTCCGCCGGCGGGCGAACACCCGAACTGATCGACGCCGGGACGTCCACCGGCCCGGCGACCGTGCCGGGACGACCGGACGAGAGCTCGGCGAGGCTGCGATCGGTGACCCGGCAGCTCGACGAGACCCGAGCCGCTCTCGCCGAGGCCCAGGCCGAGATGCTGCGGATGAGCGGCACGACCAAGGAGATGACCGACCGGGCCGAGACCGAGATGGGCAGAATGGAAAGCGCCGCCATCACCGCCCTGGAGTCGGCGGCGGCCTCGAACCGCCAGGAGGTCGCGGGCCTGCGGCGCAGCCTGGCCGCCGCCGAGGACGCCGCACGAGTGCTGCGGGGCGACCTTGACGCGGAGCGTCGACGGGCGGCGTTGATCGAGTCGGCGCTGGCCGGCCGGGACGCCCAGCTCGCGGACCTGCGTGCCAGCCTCCGCACCGCCGACGCCGACGAGGTCTGACAGCCCGGCCCGCGAGCACCGTGCCCGTCTGCCTGTGCCCGTCTGCCTGTGCCCGACAGCCGCGGATGTCGGGCACGCGCGACGGTGAGTGGCGTCAGATGAGCGGCGTCAGATGAGCGCCCGGTGCGGACGTATCTCGAAGGTGCAGGTCGGGTCACCGGCCCCCTCGCAGGCGGTCTCGGTCCCCTGCATGACGACGCCGGTCACCGCCTGCAGGGCCCCGACGAACACACCCAGCGTGTAGGCGCACATCGGCTCCGTCGTCTCCATCTGGTGGCTGCACGCCCCTTCGACCAGCCGCACCACATATGCCCCGGAGTCGTCCGACGTCACCTCGGTCACCAGGCAGAGCCGGGTGCCCTCGATACCGAACGTGTCGACGAACAGGCGCAGGAGCTTCTCGTCATCCAGCCGGGATCCGTCCAGGCCGAGATCGGAGATGACGCCCTGCCCGCGCATCCGGCCAGCGCCCAGGACGGGCCCACGGCCGACGAGATCCTCGGTGTAGACCCGCATCTGCTGCAGACAGGTGGCGGAGACCATCGGCCCCAACGTGGGACGCTGGTTGACAGGCATGGGAAAACTCCCGGTTCAGGGCACGCGTCGAAGTGACGGGCGCGAGCCAGCGGCGCGGCAGGCATGCGGCGCTCACCGCAGGTCAGGCGCCGACTCTACCCAGCCCGGAGCAAAGCCGAAGAACCCGGACCTTCCGGCGGGATCTCAGCCGAGGGTGACCGGCAGGCGTTCCCAGCCGCGGGCGGTGGAGGTGTGGGCCAGCTTCGCGTTGCCCCAGTCGACGTCCCAGTCGGTCCAGCGGTTCAGCAGCTCGTCGAGAGCCACCCGCCCCTCCAGCCGGGCCAGCGAGGCACCGAGGCAGAAGTGGATGCCGTACCCGAACGACAGGTGACGGTCGATCCGGCGGTGGATGTCGAAGATGTCCGGGTCGGGGAAATGCCGCTCGTCGCGGTTCGCGGAGGCGTTGAGCAGCGTCATGATGCTGCCCTCGGGAACGGTCTGCCCGTACAGCTCGACGTCCCGGGCGACGGAGCGGGCCTGGATCGGTGACGGCGCCTCGAAACGCAGGATCTCCTCGATCGCGTTCGGGAGCAGTGACCTGTCCCGGGCGATCTCCCGGCGCTGGTCGGGATGCTCGGCCAGCAGCTTCCCGGTCCAGCCGATCAGCCGGGTCGTGGTCTCGTTCCCCGCGCCGGCCAGCAGCGTGACGTAGGTGAGGATCTCCTCGCGGGACAGCCGCCGGACGGTGCCCGTCTCGTCCTCGAACTCGGTGGTGAGCATCTCGGTCATCAGGTCGTCCGACGGATGCTTCGCCCGCCAGTCGATGTACTCGGCGAACATGGAGCCGTCGAGGAACCCGTCGCTGTACATCTCCTCCGAGCTGGTCTCCTCCAGGTTCATGCCCTTGTCGAGGCGGTCACGGATCGCCTCCTGGTCGCTCTCCGGAATGCCGAGCAGGAAACCGATGGTGCGCATCGGCATCTGCGCCCCGAGCTGCCGGATGAGGTCGAACGTGCCCGCCCCGACCAGGGGGTCGAGGCAACGCACCGTGAACTCCCGGATCTTCGGCTCCAGCGCGCTCATCCGCTTCGGCGTGAACACCCGCGCGAGCAGCCCGCGGTGGATGTCGTGCAACGGCGGGTCCTCGAACAGGATCACCCCCGGCGGGATCTCGATGTTCGCCCGGATGACCTCCAGTACGGACCCCTTCCCGGACCGGTAGGTCTGCCAGTCGGTGAGCGCGGGTGCCACGTCGGTGTATCGGCTCAGCGCGTAGAACTCGTACCGCTCGTTGTAGTAGAGCGGAGCCTCGTCACGCAGCCGTCGCCAGACCGGATACGGGTCGTTGTCGATCTCGAAGTCGAAGGGGTCGTAGTAAAGGTCGTCCGCGCTGATGGTGGTCAACGGGCCCTGCCCTTCCACGTGCGGCTGTCGGACTATCCTGATCCCGAAGCCCAGCCCGGCTTCGGCACCCAGCGCCGGCCGGACGTCCGGGCACGCGACCACATACACGTACCTCGAACTTGACCTCGATATCAATTTTCCTAGTTTCCGGCGAACGATCCGAGACGTCAACCCATCCGGGCCCGCCCGCCGCCGGTCGCCAACCGAGAGCCGCTTCCGTGCCTGACCGCCGTCGGGCTAGGTCACGGCAGACCGACGCGGCTTGGCGGCCCGCAGCGAATACATGAGTGGCACCCGTGGTTGCCCTTCCGGCAGCCGGAAGCCATCCGGCCCACGGACCAGCGATGCGAACTGCTGGAACCCGGTTCGGTCGTGCTCGTGCAGGTGCTCGATCCGTAGTCCGGCGCCGGCGATCGCCGAGACAACGCTGCCCAGCCGATGCTCGTACTGGACGGTGGTGTTCTCGCTCGTTGCGGCGGCGCGATCGGCGTAGCTACCCGAACTGGCGCAGACGAACGGGCCCTCGTCGAAATAGTCGAACGTGACCGCCCGGCCCGTGGCCTCGTCGAGAGTGTGGGCGAAAGGATGGAACTCGACGAGGTACAGGAACCCGCCCGGTGCGAGTAGCTGTGCCACGATCTGGGCCCACCGGGTCAGATTCGGCAGCCAGCACAACGCCCCGAGCCCGGTGTAGACGACATCGAAGGTCGCGCCGCCCAGGGCATCCACCGCGTCGTAGACGTCAGCGGCCACGAAACGAGCCTCCAGCGCGACCTCGGCGGCAAGTGCCTGCGCCGCCTCGACCGCGGGGAGGGAGAAATCCAGCCCCACCACGTCGGCCCCCCGTGCGGCCCACGACAGGGAGTCCAGCCCGATATGGCACTGCAGGTGCACCAGTCGTTTGCCGGCTACTTCACCGACCTCGGTGACCTCAAAGCCGCGGAGCCGGTCGGGACGGGCCCGGAAGCCCGCCAGATCGTAGAAGTCACCGGCGAGGTGAAGCGGTACCCGCTCATCCCAGTTGGCACGATTCAGCCCTCRCCAGTCGAGCTCCGGATCGAGTCGCTGATCGCTCACGGCCCGACCATACATACCGGGCCGTCACGTCCGCCTCCGCCCATCCAGCGACGCTGACGGCCGACGCCGCGGCCACCATCGGACTGATGGGTGGGAAGAATCGGATGGCTGACAGCGACTGGACGCTGGATGACGTCGGATCCCGGCACGCCAGGCCTAGGATTACCTGGCACACAGGGGCTGTTGGGGGGACTCGCGATGGGCGCCGGCCGCTGGCGGTACTGCATGGCTCTGGCCACATGATCGAGGAGAAGGAGCGGATCGCCGCGTTGGTGCCCGGCTACGAACTCGGTGCCAGATTGGGTCGGGGGGCGTTCGGGCTGGTCCTGGCTGGTCGTCACCGGGAACTGCACCGTGACGTCGCGATCAAGATCCTTTTTGTTGGCCAGGAGGGCGACACCGAGCCGAACAAGGGTGAGGCGCGGCTTCTGGCCTCGTTGGATCATCCCCATATCGTCCGGGTCTATGACGCTGTCACCGCCGAAGACCTGCATCTGATCGTGATGGAGATGCTTGCCGGCGGAACACTTGCCCGTCGACAGCAAGATCTGACGGCCGAGGCCTCCTGCGCGGTTGGACTGGCGACCGCGACGGCACTGTCGGTCGCGCACGCCCGCGGGGTACTGCACCGTGATATCAAACCCGCCAACATTCTTTTCGACGCTGACAACCTCCTCAAGGTCACCGATTTCGGGATTGCGAAGATGGCGGAGGGAACGGCCACCACCGCCAGCGGGGTGATGGGAACTCCCCGGTACATGGCCCCGGAGCAGTTCCTGGTCGGTCAGCTGGGCCCGGCTACCGACCTGTACGCCCTGGGTGTGATGCTCTACGAGTTGCTCAGTGGGGAGCCGCCGTTTTTGGCACCGAACCCATTCGCGCTCGCACAACAGCACGTCACTGCGGTCCCACCACCCCTGACCGGCGTGGACGAGTCGCTGGCCGCGGTGGTGATGCGCGCGTTGGCAAAGGACCCCGCGGATCGTCCGGCGTCGGCGCATGCGTTCGCCCTGGAATTAGCGCGGGCCGCCACCGAGACATACGGGCCGGGGTGGGCTGGCGGTACCGGAATCAGGCTTCGGCTGGATGACGACATCCGCGCGATCGTCGAGCGGCCCGCCATGGTGGCTCCGGTGGTGCCGGCCCCCGTCACGTCGGCACCGCGAGCGCAAGCGCCGACGCCGAACGATGAGCTGCCAACTCAACAGTCCGATCTGCCGTGGTTCGTGTCCACGGATCGTGCGGTGGACGGCATCCCGCGCGTACAGCTGCCCGGAAAGGCATCGGCCTGGTCCCGGCGTCGTCAACGCGCCATTCACGCCCGGCCGATGGGAACCCCCTTCAGACACACCCACGGGGTGCACTCGGCGGCGTTTTCCTCCGATGGGCGCATGCTGGCCAGTGCCAGTCACGACACAGTGTGGCTGTGGAGCATATTCAACCCGGCCAGCGCACTCAATTCCTTCACGGTGCGCCCCAGTCGGGTGTGTTCGGTGGCGTTTTCGTCGGATGGGCGCATGCTGGCCAGCGCCAGCCACGACAAGACCGTGCTGCTGTGGAAGCGCACCGGTCTCGCGCTCAGCTCACCTCTCGCCGGCCATGCCGGGGAGGTGTGCTCGGTGGTGTTCGCGCCCGATGGGCGCACTCTTGCCAGTGGTGGAACTGACGCGAAGGTTCGACTGTGGGACGTCTCCTCGTGGAACACTCCTGGTCCCCTCGGTGATCCTCTCGCCGGTCACACTGGTGCGGTTTCCTCGGTGGTTTTCGCGTCGGATGGCGGCATTCTCGCGAGCGGCAGCGAAGACACGACGGTCCGACTCTGGAGGGTGAATCGTACATCCGCAGAAAGACGCCAGGAACGCTGATCCGGCCAAGTTCAGTCGGGCGGCGGGTGCGCGGGTCAGCCGATACCTGCTGGGGTGCCACGTGACGTGGCGAGGCACCGCTGTGTGCTGGAGTGGATGTCGCGTGATCCGATCCGAACCCGCGGAGGCGACCGGTCGACGATGAGAGCGGTGGGGAGATGTCTCATCAGGCTGGCGCCGGTGGCCGTGGCGCTCGTGTTCGTTCTGGTTGTTGCCGGTCGGCTGATCGTCGGTGGCGCCGGCGGCGTGCGGGCCGCGGACGAGGATGCGGCGCGTTGGCTCGCCGCTCACCGCGAGCCGTGGCTTCTCGAGGTGACCCGGTGGGCGACGTACCTGGCTGACCTGTGGGTCGTGGTGGGCGCCGGCGCGGTACTGGTGGCGATCACGGCCTGGTGGTCGCGTGGATGGTGGATGCCGGCCGGCGTCGTCGCGCTGACTGCCGGCGAGGCGGCGATCTACGAGGTGTCGAACACCCTTGTGGCCCGGCCGCGCCCGGCCGTCGCGCGGCTTGATCCGGGTGATCCGATGGCGAGTTTCCCCTCGGGCCATTCCGCGGCTTCGGTCTGCCTCTACGGTGGCCTGGCGTATGTGCTGCACGGCATCGCACGTCGCCGGGCCGCTGGTCCGTCCTCCGAGCGACCCGCGGCTGCCCGGCGTGGGGTCACGATCGCCCGGTGGCTGTGGCTGCCGGCCGCGGTCGGCGCCGCGGTGCTTCCGCTGGTCGTGGCCTTCTGCCGGACCTACCGGGGAATGCACTACGCGTCCGACGTCGTCGCCGGCCTGCTCCTCGGAAGCTGCTGGTTCCTCGCGGTCAGCGTGGTGGTGCTGTCCCGAGCCTGGCGCACCGGCTCCCCGGAAACCGCCGGCTGCCCGGAAACCGCCAGCTGCCCGGAAACGGGGACGTCGTTTTAGCGGGACGATCTCGGGTACCCGGCTTCTCGTGTCGCGATAGCTTCGCGAAGGCGCGAAAGGTCGGTGCGTTGTGTCCCTGCTTGCCTGGGCCATCCTGGTGGTCCTGCTTCTCGGTGCGGCCTATGCCGCGGCCGTTCTCGTCGACCGCTCCCGCTCCGCCCGGCTGCGAAGCAGATTCGGGCCCGAATACGAACGAACACTTCAGGAGTCCGGCGACCGGCGGAGGACCGAACGGCGCCTCGCGGGTATCGCGCGTCGCCGGGACAGGCTCGACGTCCAGCCGCTGGGGGCCCCGCGCCGGGCGGAGCTGAAGACGAGGTGGACCACCCTGCAGGCCCTGTTCGTGGACGAGCCGGTGACCGCCACCACCCGCGCCGACGAGCTGATCACCACTGTGCTGCGTGAGCGCGGGTATCCGACCGACGACCGTGCCGAGACCGCGGACCTGCTCGCCCTGGATGATCCTGCGCTGGCTGCCGGGCTCCGTAGGACGCACCACGGAACAGCCGGAACGGGCGCCCCTGGCGGCAGCGCCGGGGTGGGCCCGGCCGGGACCGGCACGGAAGCGATGCGGTTGCGATTTCTGGCACTGCGAGCGGTGTTCGACGGCCTCATCGCGCCGGCCGAGGAGCACTCCGCCGCTGGCCCGGTGGGCCTGCCTCGTTCGACCGACACGGGAAAGCGGGCCTCGGCCGGTGCGCCTCCCACAGGCGCCGGAACGGGCAGTGGTGAGGCCGGTGATCCGGCGCCTCACACGAATTCGTCCACCGACGGCCCGTCTGCGCGGGTAGCGGCGCTTCCCGGTCGTCGGCAGCGTTCCTGAGAGCTCTGAGAGTGGGAGGAAGTTCGATGAACCTCGACGATCGCTCAACCCGCACCGGTATGTATCCCGCCGTTCCAGGAGCCGTCGCCGACCGTCCGGCACACCGCCCGCCGGGCGTCGGCGCCGAAAACGCGGAGAGGGGGAAAGCGGAGACGGAGAAGGCGGAGAGGGAGAAGACAGCTCGGCCGGAGGGACCCGGCAAGGCCGAGAAGACGGAGGCGGAGGCGACCGCGTCCGGCCGGTTGCGGGAACGGTGGCAGGAGGCGCTGCTGTCGTTCGTCGACGATCCGCGGGAGGCGGTGCGGCAGGCCGATCTGGTGCTCGACGACGCGGTCAACCAGCTCACCGCGGCGGTGCGACGGGAGCAGGAGCGGCTGCGTGCGGCGTGGCGGGAGGACGGGGCCGCGTCGACCGACACGCTGCGCGAGGCGCTGCGCGGCTACCGAGACTTCCTGGAACGAGTGGTGGCGACGCCACGCTGAGGCGCTGCTCTCGCCGGGGATCCCATGACCTTCCGAGGTGGATTGGCCACGCTCGCGAAACGTGCTCAGCAGCGTCGGCTGTCACACCGAAAAAGATCGGTTAAATGTGATTCTCTTCTCACTTCCGGGTCGATGTCATCGTGTGAAACGATGGGCTAACGCAGGCGAGCTCCTTGTTTCCGCGAGGTCTCGGCGGGGAGTGCCGGAGAAAAACTGCAACGTAATGTGATCGCAAGATTCACGTTCACCCAGTAGTTCTCATGCTGGCAGTTCGGCATAGTACGGAGATCCCGAAACTCCGAGATTCGGACTTCTTCGGCCTCACTGGTGTCGCCGACTGCCAGTATGAAGATTTTCTGTGAGGGTGGGTGTGTTTCTGTGACGACTCACATCGAGCCGGTGGCGCCCGCTGTACGGCGGCGCGCGGTTCGGGCCGCCCAGGGCTTGGAGCCGTTCGACCCGCACGGGACGACGACGATCTTCACCGGTGCGGTGATCGCCGAGGTTCCGCTGCCGATCGCCGGCATTCTCAGTGACCGCCCGGCCGCCGAGGTCGCCGAGGTCGCCGAGCAGCAGCGCGCCACCCAGCGGGCCGCCATCGAGATCGGCATGCCGACGGCGCCGCTGACCCAGCAACCGCTCTTCCACGTCCTGGCTGCGACGCTGCCGTGCATTCCCGGGCCGCACCTGACCGATATCGGCGTCGTCGACGGCGACACGGGAACGATCGTGCCCTCCCTGCTTGTGTCTGCCGCGGCGAGCGCATGACCATCCATCGAGAACCGTTCTGGCGGGAGGTCAGGAAATGAGCGGTCCGGTTCCGGCCACGGCCGAGGAGACCGGGGTTCCGGTCATCGACATCGCGGGGCTCGCCGACCCCGAGCTCCGCCCGCCGATCGTCGCCTCGATCGGGGCGGCCTGCGAGCGCGTCGGCTTCATCGTGATCACCGGCCATGGTGTGCCGGGCGAGCTCATCGACCGGATGTACGAGGTCAACCGGGAGTTCTTCGAGCTGCCGCTGGAGCACAAGCTGCGGTCCGCCTCCGCGCGCGGCAACCTGTACCGCGGGTACGGGTCGGTCGAGGCCTTCGGTCGGGAGTCCGTCGTCGAGGGCTTCGAGAACGGCCGGTTCGACGACGCGGCGGACGTCGCCGCGGCGGGGTACGGCCCCGAATGGTCGGAGGACTTCGAGGGCAACATCTGGCCCGCGCGACCGTCGGCGTTCCGCCCGGTCTGGCGCGAGTACTACGCGGTGATGGAGGGGCTTTCGGCCCGGCTGATGGCCGCGTTCGCCGAGGCCCTCGACCTGCCGGCCGACTGGTTCGACGACAAGTTCGACCGGCACACCTCGTATCTGAACGCGAACTTCTACCCGGCCCAGCCCGAACCACCGGAGGAAGGCCGGATGCGCCGCGGTGCGCACACCGACATCGGCAGCCTCACCATCCTCTACCAGGACGGAATCGGCGGCCTGCAGGTCTTCGACCGCAGCGGCCGGTGGTGTGACGTCCCGCCGGTGCCCGGCTCGTACGTGATCAACCTGGGGGACATGCTGGCGAAGTGGACGAACGACCGCTGGGTCGCGACCGAACACCGGGTGGTGAACCCGCCGGCCGAGACCGCGCACCAGCCGCGCATGTCCATCCCGTATTTCCAGCACCCGAATTTCGACGCGCTGATCGAGTGCATTCCGTCGTGCACCAGTGCGAACAATCCGCCCCGCTACCGGTCGGTGCTGGCCGGCGACTGGTCGAAATACCGGATGAGCCTCGCCGTATGAAGAGGCCCGCCCGGCCCGGCTCGAACGGGCAAGCCCGCTCCGCAACTCCGCCGGCACGCCGGGGTGGCACCCACCGATCGACGAAGGCGCACCCTCATCACACCGAGACGGCTTTTCCGGCGTCAGGCGATGTGACCCGGCCGCCGTCGGCCGGCGCACCGACCACCGGATCGGGCAGGTGCGTCCGCCGGGGCAGGCACAGGGGAGTGCCGAGGAGGAGGACGCCGGCGGCGGTGATGGCGGTGAGGGGGGTGGTGAACGTGGCCAGGCCGCCCCAGATCGCCATGAGCGACGCCTGGGCGACCTTGCTGCTGATGCTCCATGCACTGAGGATCTGTGCGGTGTGGTCGGCAGGCGCACGCCGCAGGCGTTCTGTGGCGCTGATCGGGTTGAAGACGCCCATACAGATGATCAGCAGGGCCTCGATGATGATCACGATGAGGAGTCCGGCGACGCCCGGGCGGGTCAGGGCGAGGCCGAGCGGAAAAACCGAGCGCAGCCAGCCGGAAACCATCAGGACGCGGTACTGCCCGTAGCGGGTGACCAGTCGTGCGCAGCAACGGGCACCGGCGAGGCCGCCGAGGGCGGGGAGGCCGAAGGCGAGGCCGTACTGCCAGGCGGGCAGGTGGTATTCGTCCAGCAGAAGGACGGTGAGAAGCGGGCTGGTGGCCATGATCAGACCGTTGACGGTCATCGCGTTCAGGAACAGACGTCGAAGCGCGCGGTCGCGGAAGATGAACCGCCATCCGCTCAGCATGCCGAGGGCACGTGCGCTGGTGGCGGCCTCGTGGGCCGCGGCGGTGCGGCCTGGTGCGGTGCTGGGCACTGGGGTTCGGGGTGCTGGGGCGCGGGACGCTGGGGTGTGCTGTGCTGCAACGTCGCCGCCGCGGATGCGGAGGATTCCGAGCGCGGAGAGCAGATAACTGACGGCGTCGGCGGCGACGGTGATCACCGGGCCGAGCAGCCCGATGAGCGCGCCGCCGAGTGGCGGGCCGGCCGCGGTCGCCAGCCAGCTCGTGCCCTCGAACCTCCCGTTCGCGACGAGGAGATGCTCCTCCGGGCCTATGAGATGTTTCAGGTACGCGCCGGAGGCGGCGGTGAAGGCGATTCCCGCCGTCGTGGAGATGACGGAGACGGCCAGCAGCTGGCCATAGGACAACAGGTCGAAAAGGTAGGCGGCCGGAACGCTCGCCATGGCGAGGAAGCGAACCAGATCCATCGCGATCAGCACGGGGCGCTTGTTCCGGCGCTCGACCCATGGACCCAGCGGAATCGCCACCCCGGCGGCGACGACGAGGCTGGCCGCACCCAGAAGCGAGACAGCGAAGGCCGGCGAGTGCAGCACCCGGACCGCGAGGAGCGGGAACGCCCCGAAAGCGATCCACGTGCCGTAGGTGCTCACAGCGTAGGCCGCCCACAGCCAGCCGAACCCGGCCCCCAGTCTCGTGCGCACACGGCTCCTTCTGGCAACCAGCAGTTTGGACGCCCGAATCAGATCAGCCGCGCTACGAGACGATCAAACAACGACTTCTCGGCGTGTCACAACGATCGGTTGTGTGCTCCTAAGGTGAGCCGGTGGACACCGAGGCAGTGCGATCGTTCGTCCGGGCCGCCGAGCTGGGCCAGCTGCAGCAGGCGGCCGACGGGCTGGGCGTGACTCAGCAGGCGGTCTCGAAGCGGATCGCGGTACTGGAGCGCGAGCTGGGAGTCCGCCTGTTCACCCGCTCCGCCCGCGGGGTTGAGCTGACGCTCGACGGCCGGGCGTTTCTCCCGCACGCGCGGAGCATCGTCACCGGGGTCGACCGCGCCATCGCCGCGGTCAGGCCGGGCTCCCGGGCGCTGCGGATCGACGTCCTGGGCCTGCGAAGCGCGCAGGCCGTCGTCCTGCACGACTACTGGCGCTCGCATCCCGGGACCGACCTCGACGTGGTGACCCTCAGGGTCGACGACCCGCGGGTGGCGGCCGCCGCTGTCGGGACAGGCGAGATCGACGCCTCGTTCCGTACCGTCACCGACCAGGCCCTGCTGCCACCCGACGTGCGGATGATCCACGCGTTCGACTCGCCGCTGGAACTTCTCGTCGGCTCGAGACATCCACTCGCCTCCGCGCGGAGCGTGACACCGGCGCAGCTGCGCGGGCATCGGATCTGGATTCCGGGCATCGTGCCCGGCAGTGAATGGTCGGATTTCTACGACCAGCTCGCGGCCGACTTCGACCTGCGCATCGACGCGGCCGGCCCGCACTTCGGCGACGAGGTGCTCCTCGACGTCCTCGCGGATTCCGCCGACGCGGCCACTCTCGTCGGGGAACGCGACCGGTACATCTGGCCGACGAACCACGACCTGCGCCGCATCCCCATCGTCAATCCGACGCCTGCCTACCCGCTTTCGCTCATGCTCCCCAGCACGAATCCACACCCGGGGCTTCCTGCGATCATCACCCATCTCGGCAGCCTTCCGAGGCTCCCCGCGACGGCCTGGCGCCCGTCCTGGGCAGGACGGTGACGACGCCGGCCCAGTCCTCGACACCAGGTGGACGAGGGGCGATTGTTCGTTTCACTTCGTCGGGTCGTCGGGTCGTCCGGCGTCGGGGTGCGGCGTCAGCTCGTACGCCTCGGAAATCAGCCCGGGTCGGCTGACTCAGCCGGCTCGGCGACGGCGGCGGCCTCGTGGTCGAGCAGGCTGCCGGTGACGGGGTGCGTCGACTGCCAGAGCGCGGTCGCGGCCCGGTGGGCGAACCTCCACAGGCCGTCGTCGCCGCGTACGCAGTGGTCGGCGTAGCGGACGAGCATCCGAAGGTCGGTCGGCGTCCCGTCGGCCTCCCGGTACAGGTGGTGGGCGACGCAGTAGACCTCCGCGGTGGCGACATCGGCCGTCGCCGAGACCTGGGCGCGGTGGTTGCCGACGACGTGGAAGGTCGTCGTGAAGCGGGCCGCCAGGGCGCGCACCACGGCGGGCAGCCGTTCGGCGCCCGCGAACGTCGCGTACGGGTCGGCGTCCGGTGTCCCCTGGCGAACGGTCAGCGCCCCATCGGCGGTGAACAGTGCGACGAACAGGTCCGTGTCGCGGGCGTCGACCGCGGCGGCGTAGCTTTCGGCGAGGTCACGCAGCGCCAGCCGGTCGGCGATCGGCCCCGCCGACCGCCCCGTGAACCTGCCTGGAGCCGGGGTCGGTGAGGTCAGCCCCACAGCTTCTCCCAGCGGCGGCCGAGGTCGGCGACCCAGTTCGGAACCTCCGCCGGATCCCGGACGAACGCCGCGACCGGCACCGACACCTCGGTGACACCGGCCTGCGCCGCCGCCCCGGCACCCGCCAGCGTGCGGTCGAGGCTCAGCCCGCCGTCGCCGTCGCCGCCCCGTTCCAGGGGCAGGGTGTGCCGCACCCGCGGGACCTCGTCCCCGCGTCCGGCAAACGCCCAGCTTTCGCGGATCCGGGCCACACCCTCGGCGACGCCGGCCATCGGCTCCCCCATGATCGGGATCCAGCCGTCGCCCAGCTCCACGATCCGGCGAAGGTTCCGGCGGGTCAGCGGGCCGCCGAAGAGCACGGCCGGGCCACCCGGCGACACCGGCTTCGGGTCGCACCAGATCTTCTCGAAGGAGATCGTCGGCAGGTCGACGGCAGCACCACCGCCCGGTGCCCACAGTGCCCGGCAGGCCGCGACCGTGTCGTCGAGCAGCTGGGCCCGCGCACCGAAGTCGAGGCCCATGGTCTCGTACTCCTCTGGCTGCCAGCCGGTCCCGACACCGAGCTCGAGGCGGCCCCGGGACAGCGCGTCGAGGGTCGCCGCGGACTTCGCGAGCAGGGGCGCTCGACGCAGCGCGGCGATCAGGATTCCGGTCGACAGCCGCACCCGCGACGTCGCCCCGGCGATCACTGCCAGCGTGGTGAGCGGTTCCAGCCAGGGCGAGCCGTGCGGGTACTTGAACGTCCCGAACGGGTAGCGGTCGGTGCGCTCACCCATCACCAGGTGATCGCTCTGCACCAGGGTGTCGACGCCGGCGTCGTCGGCGGCCCTGGCGAGCTCGATGATCCGGTGCTGCTCGTCCGCGCTGTACACGGAGGTGGCGACCGGCAGCCCGAGCGCGAGCCGCGGGCGGGCGCCCGTCACGAGTGACACACTCGGAGAAAGATGTCTGTATATAGAGACAGTGTTCTCGTCACAAGACACCGTAGAGCGTGTCGTGAGGAGGCGTCAACGCCATGCCCACCCGGCCGGCACGCTCCGTCCAGCGGGCAGCGAAGGTCCTGAAGGTGCTCGCAGCCACCCCGGAGACCGACCGGTTGCCGCCTTCCACGGCGGCGGGGAATCGGTCKACCGATCAGGCGGGTCGTACGAGCCCCGTCTCCCTTCCGGTGTTTCTGCCCGCCATCCCGCGCCGCCTCACCTCGTGACGGGGCCGCTCACGGTCCGCTGTGCCCGGTGTGAGCGGCCGCCGGAACGGGCAGGCCAGGGCGCACCGCGAGGGCCTGCGCCGGTGGGCTGGGCAGCCGATTCCTACCGGCTGGGGTCATCCGGGCCGTCGGTCGTGTTCTGC
The DNA here is from genome assembly GCF_001983215.1 of Frankia sp. CcI49. Lineage (NCBI taxonomy): Bacteria > Bacillati > Actinomycetota > Actinomycetes > Frankiales > Frankiaceae > Frankia > Frankia sp. CcI49. The sequence continues at coordinate 63,884 of NZ_MOWP01000043.1, read as the reverse complement.
TCGACCATGGCACCGGGCGACCGCACGGCCGGAACCGACGCCGTGTCGCTCCCGCCGGTCCCGGGACTGGTGCCGGTGCCGGTGCCGTCGGCGGTGGCCGCGGTCGACGGCTTACCGTCCGACGACCCGCCGCTCAGCAGGGAGCGGGCCAGCTGCAGGCCTGTCGCGCCCTGGGAGAGCGCGGCGGCGAGGGTCTCGCTCAGGCCGGCCGCCCCGTTCAGGACGATCAGCTGGTCGATCGCGCTGAACTGCTTGGCCGCGGCCTCCACGATGGCCGGCCACTGCTCGGCGAGCTGCTGGCCGATGACGGCTTCCTGATTCGTGGCGAGCGCGTCCGCGCGGGCCTTGATGGATTCCGCCTCGGCCAGGCCCCAGGCCCGCAGCGCCTCGCCTTCCGCCGCGCCGACGGCGCGGCGGGCATGGGCGTTCGCGTCACCGACCGCGCGGGTCGACTCCGCCTCGGCGGTCGCCAGCATCCGGATCTGGGCCGACCGGGCGTCCGCGTCGGTGCGGATCCTGGTGGCGTCGGCAGCGGCGGCGAGCTCGACCTCGCGGGCCGCGGCTTCCGCCGCGCTGATCTGCGCGTCACGGGTGGAACGCGCGAGTGTGGTCTGCTCGTAGGCGCGGGCATCGGCAGGCTTGCGGATCGAGGCCTGCAGCCGCTGCTCCTCCAACTCGGCCTCGAGCTCGGCGACCCTCGTCTGCTCCACCACGACCTGCTGGTGCGCGGCGGCCTCGGCCAGCGGGCCGGCCTGGGCGGCGCGGGCGGTGGCCTCGTCGATCTCGGCCTGGAAGCCGGACTGTTTGATGGAGCTGTTGCGCTGCGCCTCGGCCTTCAGCGCCAGCGCGATCTGCTCCTGCTCGGTGGCCTCGCGATCGGCCTCGGCCTCGGCGATCCGGGCCTGCGCTGCCACCGCGGCCACGTGCGGGCGGCCAAGGTTACGGATGTAGCCGGTGGGATCGTCGATTTCCTGGACCTGCAGCGAGTCGACGATGAGACCCAGCTTCTCCATCTCGGTGCCGGAGCTGGCCCGGGTCAGATGGGTCAGCTTCTCCCGGTCACGGATGAGGTCCTCGACGGTGAGCTGCCCGACGATGGCGCGCAGGTGGCCGGCGAAGACGTTGTGCACGCGGGTGTCCATCTTGTCCTGCTGGTCGAGGAAGCGGCGGGCCGCGTTCGCGATGGAGACGTAGTCGTCACCGACCTTGAAGATGACCACGCCGCGGATTCCCACCGGAATACCCTGCTGGGTGACGCAGTCGATGCCGAGCTGGGCGGCCCGCAGATCGAGCGACATCCGGCGCACGGTCTGGACGCCGGGCGGAACCAGCACACCCTTGCCGGTGACAATCTTGAAGCCGAGGCTTTCGGCCACGGCGTCGTCCGCGCCCTTCTGTGCCCGCAGGCCGGAGATAATCAGCGCCTCGTTCGGCTCGGCGACCCGCCACATGAGTTTGAAGAGCAGCACCCCCAACACCAGTCCGACCGCGACCACAATGATGATGGTTATGAGCGTCACGATGCCTCCGTCGTGCCCGGGAGAACCTGTGGGCCTGAGGTCCTGGGACTGTGGCCGATCGAGCCGGTGGTGCTGTCGCTACATTCGCACAACTGTCACCGTGCGTGGAGGAAAGTACTCGACAACGAGAACCCGGCATCCGACGGGAATCGTCGTTTCCGGGTCATCGGCATAGGCATGAAAAGCCTCGGAACCGCCGCGAACGGTGATCATTATCTCGCCGACCATGCCTGGAGCGATTTTTCCCGTCACCCGTCCTGCCTTGCCGATCACGGCCTGGTCGGCCATTCGGTCCTCCACACGACAATGGTTGATCGTAGACTCTTCTGCTCGCCTTGCAATGCCCCGTGATTGGCCGGAGCTGTCGCCCAGGCGACCCCCGGCGACCGCCATCGGGCAATCATCCCAGGTGGGCCGGGGCGTGGCAGTGGGCATTCACCGACACCTGGCGGCTGGCGCCGTGCCGGCGATCGCTGGCAGGGCGGATTGGAGTGCCCCTGAGGGGTTGTCGGCCGGTCGTCCGATGTCAGAGGATGCGGGCCGAGGCGGTGGGGCCCGGCGCGGCGGTACACCGCGGAGCCTCGTCTTCCGGCGGATCCGAGCCCGGCGGCCGGAGCGGCACGGGGAAGGGCGGGGGCATGCGGAGTGCGCGGGCGTCAGCCTTCCAGGACGGGCATCGCCTGTTTCGGTACGTGCCGAACATGGGCCCGGGATGATTCTCTGGGGCATCGCCGCTCCGGAGGCGCCCGTCCGGCTGGCAGCCCTGGATAACCACCGGCGATCTCGCATGGGTGCAGGGGCCCGGCATCCACCCTTGCGGTGTTTCTGCCGGATGTATCGTGTGTCGTCTCCACCATCGAGGGTGGCCAGGGGATATGGCCGGAGGCTCTGGATGGATCTGGCTCCCGCAATCGACGACGACGGTCGGCTGGGGTGCTGCACCCGCGGCGAGTACGCCGGGTGCCATGTGCTGGTTACCACCGAGACCGAGCATTCCTTCTACGCCTACATAAGTGATCAGCCGGACCTTCCCCGGGACGAGGCCCGGTTCGATGACTTCGCCGTTCACGAGGATGACCTCGAAAATGTAATGGCCGAGCTGGGCGTCGTCTGGATCCCACGCGAGGACGACGACGAGCTGGAACGCCAGATCTTCGACCTCAGGCGCGGGTGGTGCAGATGGCGGCGCCGCAGGCAGCGRCTTCACACGATCGCCAGGATCTTCGGTCGGATCCCGAGGAAGGGCGATGGCGGGACCACATGACCAGAAAGATTTCTTTGGGTGCAGCTTCGTTGGTACCCTGTGGATTCCTGCGGAAGCGTCGGAGGAGGAGGAATTCATCCTCCTGTTTTGTGGGAACGACTGACGGTCGGGAGCTGAGATGACCTCCCCGGTGTGGCGGGCTGGCGTTCCCGGGCGGATCCTGTCCGGAGAGTATGAGGGTCGCAGTCTTCTCGTCGAGCGGGACCGGGCGGGAACCGGTTGGCGCATCTACATCACGGAACAGTCGCCCGGTGTCCGGGGTGAGGGCTGGGATGTCTGGGCCGATGACGAGCATCAGATCGAGGAATGGATTCGCGATTTTGGTGCCATTGAATGGGAGCGCCCGGCTGACCGTGCTGGCCCATCTGATTTCGGGCCTGCCTGCCAGGACGGGGCTGTGGCTCCGGTGGTCCCAGAGCTGGCTCCGGGCCGAGTTCTGCGCCGGATGCTGYGCTCTCCTGTGCTCCTGGGGTACGTCCTGATCTGTGCAGCGCTCCATGTCTGGGTCGCCGGCATTTCACCCTGGCTGCTGATTCCGGTGATTCCTGTCCAGGGCTTCGGGTTGGGAATCTTGATGGCGAGAACCGTCAGAGGTGATATGTCCGGTCGCACCCGGTGAGATCGGGCGGGTCAGGACGGGTGGGCCGGATCGGCGACGAAGCGCAGGTAGCGGTCCGCGGAGCGGTGCATGGCGGCGTGGCCGTCGGTGCGGACGACGGTCTGCCAGAAGGCGCCGTAGATCGCCTCGAAGGCGAACGGCTCCAGCAGCCGGATGGCCCGGCGGACGGTCTCCGGGCGCTCCGGGATGTAGTTCGGGTACGAGTACATGAAGCTCACATACCGGCGGTCGAGAACGACCTGCAGGATATCCCCGGAGAACAGCGCCCCCTGGCCGTTCTCGCCGCCGGCGTGGTGCAGCACGGTGCCGCCGTCGAAATGCACGCCACCGTTGACGAGGGTGAGGCCCTCGCCGATGGTGAGGGTCTCACCCGTCCACAGGTCGACGGCGGGGGAGCGGCGGCCGAGCCACTGCTCGTCGGCGGCGTGGACGTAGACGGGTACATCCCCGAACGCGTGGCTCCAGTCGATCATCGAGCCGTAGAAGTGCGGGTGGCTGACGGCGATCGCGCTGATGCCGCCCAGGGCGTTGACCTGGGCGATCAGGTCGTCGTCGAGGTAGGGCACGCAGTCCCAGAGGATGTTGCCGCCCGGGGTGGTCACCAGCAGTGCCCGCTGGCCGATGGAGATCTTCGGTTCGGCGCCGATGCCGTACACGCCCGGGCCCTCGGGTTCCAGCCGGCCGCGGAAGCCCTCGGCGCGCAGCGTCCCCAGGGTGGTCCAACACTGACCGTCCCAGCCGACGTACTGGCGCTCGTCCTCACAGACCGGGCAGTCCGGCCGCGGCGCGTCGTACTGCACGCCGCAGGTGGCACAGATCGGCAGGTCGGTGGCGAGGTCCATGGAGTGCCTTCCGTACGGCGTTCGGCCGGGTGGATGGACAGGTCGATGGGACGACCGGCCCCGCAGTCAGATCCTGCCAGCGCGTCGCCGGCCAGAAGCCCGATCACGGTCCGGTGGGTCCGGCGGGGCGGCGTGGGTCAGAACTCCAGCAGGTTGTCGCGGAAGTGGGGGTAGGAGTAGCCGTCCCGGATGAGGCCGCGGCGGCGCAGCGCCGGAGCGAGGCCGTCGGTGATCTCGCTGATCGCGCGGCGGAACATCGGCTGCTGGATGAGGAAGCCGTCGCCGCCGACCTCGTCCATCACCTCGCCCATCTGGGCGGCGACCGCGTCCGGTGTGCCGACCAGTTCGACGGCGCCCCCGGACGGATACGAGGCGAACTCGCGCAGCGTCAGGCCGGTGCTTTTCGCCTGCAGGTTCTGCGTGGTGCTGCGGCTGGCGTTCGTGTGCATCTGCGGCATCGGGGCGTCCAGGTCGAACTTCCCGAAGTCGATGCCGCTGTAGTAGGACATCCAGCCCAGGTTCGACTCGATGTTCGCCTCGCGGGCGGCGACCGCCGCGGCGCGCTTCTCCTCGGCCTCCCGCTGGGTCTCCCCGAGTACCGGGGCGACGTTGAACATGACCTTGCAGGAGTCGGGTTTGCGGCCGAAGGTCTCCAGCCGGGCGACCAGGTCGTCACGGAAGGCCTTCATCGTGTCGATGCCGGTGACGTTGGTCATCACCAGGTCGACGTTGCGGGCGGCGAAGTCCTTGCCGCGGCCCGATCCGCCGGCCTGGGAGAACACCGGGCGCCCCTGCGGTGGGTGCAGCGAGTTCAACGGGCCCCGGGAACGGTAGAAGCGGCCGGAGAAATGGATTTCGTGGACCTTCGCCGGGTCGACGTAGACGCCGTTGTCGCGGTCGACGGTGAGCGCGTCGGCGTCCCAGGAGTTCCACAGCTCGGTGACAAGCTGCACCCATTCGTCGCCCTGGTCGTAGCGCAGGTCGTGGTCGGCCTGTCCGTCCAGGCCGAAGTTCTGCGCGGTGCGGTCGTTGTGCGACATGACCAGGTTGGCGCCGCCGCGCCCGCCGGAGAGGTGGTCGAGGGTGGCGAGCGTGCGGGCCGCCATGTAGGGCGGGTGGAAGGTGGTCGTCAGTGTGGGGAGGATCCCGAGGTGCTTCGTCGCGGTGAGCATGAACGGCGTCATCACGAACAGGTCCATCTTCGGCGCGTGGAAGCCGTTCTTCAGGGCGAAGTCGGTGTTGCCGCGGAAGACGCCGGGAACGAAGTGGGCGTCCTCCAGGATGATGCAGTCGAAACCGGCCCGCTCGACCGCCCGAGCCACGTCGATGTAGAGCTGTGGGCTCATCCAGTCGGTCGCTCCCTCGCCCGACCACATGTCCTTCCAGGACTGCACGCCGCATCCGGTGAACAGGCCGAGGTGGAACATCAGAACTCCAGCAGGTTGTCGCGGAAGTACTCGTGCGTGTACGACTCGCGGATCAGCCCGCGGCGCTTGAGGGCCGGGGCGAGGCCGTCGGCGATCTCGGCGATGCCGCGCCGGTCGAGCTCGTTGGAGATGAGGAAGCCGTCGCCGCCGACCTCCTCCATCGCCTCGCCCATCAGGGCCGCGACGGTGTCGGGGGTGCCGACGAGCTCGAGGGAGACGGTCGTCTCGTGGGTGGCGGCGAGCTCGCGCAGGGTCTTGCCGTCCTCGCTGTCCTTGGCGTAACGCGACATCGACGACTGGTGGCCGTTGACCTGGCCGGTCAGGTCGGGCAGCGGCTTGTCGAGGTCGAACTGGGAGAAGTCCAGCCCGGAGAAGTAGGACATGACGGCGAGCTGGGTGGCGACGGCGTCGTCGGTGCGCTGCGCGGCCTGGATGCGCCGGCGCTTCTCCCGGGCCTCGTCGTCGGTCGCGCCGAGCACCGGGCGCACGAGGTAGAGCACCTTGCAGTCGGACGGCTTGCGCCCGTTCGCGACGAGCCGGGCGGACATGTCGTCGCGGTAGGCCTTCATCGCCTCCACGCCCAGCGGCACGCAGATGACGGTGTCGGCGTTGCGGGCGGCGAACTCGCGGCCGGCGGGGGAGCCGCCCGCCTGGCAGATCACCGGGCGGCCCTGCGGCCCGGGCACGGCGTTCAGCGGGCCGCGGCAGCGGAAGAACTCGCCCTCGAAGTCGACGGTGTGAACCTTGGTGTGATCGGCGAAGGTGCCGGTCTCCTCGTCGAAGACGACCGCGCCCGGCTCCCACGACTCCCACAGCTTCCCGACGAGGTCGATCCACTCGTCGGCCATCCGGTAGCGCAGGTCGTGCTCGAAGTGCTTCTCGTAGCCGAAGTTCTGCGCGGCCCGGTGGCTGGAGGAGGTGACGAGGTTGCCGCCGACCCGGCCGTCGGTGAGGTGGTCCAGGGTGGCCAGCATCCGCGCCGCCATGAACGGCGGGTAGAACGACGTGGAAAGCGTGGGAATGAGGCCGATCCGGGACGTCGCCTGGCCGAGAATGCCGATGAGCGCGGTCGGGTCGTGCCGCGGGGACTCCATGTTGTACTTCAGGTAGGCCTGCATGTTCCCCTGGTACGCATCCGGGATCATGAGGCCGTCCTCGAAGATCATGTAGTCGAAGCAGGCCCGTTCCAGGGAGCGGGCCATGTCGACGTAGAGGTCGGGCTTCATCCATTCTCGGGCGCCGGAGCCGCCCCACGTGCCGCGCCACGACTGGACGCTGAAGCCTGACCCGACGAACCAGCCCATGTGGAACATGCTCTCTCCCTCGCCCGGGGCGTGACGCCCGTCCATCCGCGTGCCGCGCGGCCGTTTCTTCCTGCAGAAAACCCCGACCGTGTTTCGGCCGGGGTGCCGCCGGGTTCGTCGGGAATTACGCCGGCGGTCGTGGGTGGGGTGTGCGGTCCGGCCCGCTGTGTGGCCGAAAAGGAATCCGCCGTGCCGGCGAAATTGCGCCGGCACGGCGGAGGGAAAGCAGGGGCCAGGCGGCTACTGGGTCTTCGAGAGCGCGGCGAAGTCGATCGCGCTGTCCGAGCGGTAGTAGTAGCCGTCGATGCCGGCGCCGAAGACCACGTTCGGCTGGATGAACGCGACCGGAACGGTCGGCTGCTCGTCCTGCCAGATCTTCACGGCCTCGTTCCAGGCCGTGCCGGCTGCCTCCGACAGCGGGTCGCCGGCGGCGACGCCCTTGTCGACGGCAGCGTAGTAGGCGTCGTTCGCGAAGCCGGTGGCGTTGAGCGGGGAGCCCTTCGTGAACGCGAGCAGCAGCTCGTACGGCGGTGACTGGCTGATCGCCTTGTCGGTCACCAGCTGGATGTCGTACGTGCCGTTGGAGCGCTGGTCCTGCACCGCGGTGGCCGGCTGCTTGTCGATGGTGAAGTTGAAGCCGGCGTCCTTGGCGTACGACTGGATCTGGACCGCGGCCTCCTCCAGCGCCGGAATGCTGTTCTCGACGAGGATCTTCGCCGAGACACTGCTGACACCGGCCTGCGCGAGCAGGCTCTTGGCCTTGTCCGGGTCATACGAACCAGTCCGCAGGCCGTCGGTGGTGTATCCGGGGTAGCGGGGGTTGATGAAGCCGGTCATCGCGTCGGCACGGCCGAGGAAGACCTGCTTCATGATCTCGTCGTAGGGGATGGCGTAGCTCAGCGCCTGCCGCACGAGCTTGTCGTCGAACGGCGCCTTCATGATGTTGATGTTGGTGTTCAGGTACTCGATCGAGTCGATGTTGAAGGTCTGCAGGCCGTCATCGTCCTTCATCCCGTTGACGTCCTGCGGGCGAAGCTGGACGGCGATGTCGGCATCACCGTTGGTCAGCAGGTTGGTGCGGGTTCCGGGGTTGGCGACCACCCGCTGCGTGATCGTCTTGATCGCCGGCTCGCCCGCCCAGTAGTTCGGGTTCGCCTTCAGCGTCAGGCTCTGGCCGGACTTCCAGTTGTCCAGCACATAGGCGCCGTAGCCGAAGTTCCCGTTCTCGGCCGACCACTTGACCGCGTACGGATCGTCCGTTGTCACGTGCTGCTTGAGCAGGTCGCTGTCGAAGATGTCGCCGCTGACGTTGGCGAGCAGGGACAGCAGCGTGAAACCGTCACCGGCGCGGTCGATGGTGATCGAGACCGTGTAGTCGTCGATCTTCTTGAACTGCTTCGCCGGGTCGGTGATCGCCGGGGCCGAGATGGCCGGTGCCACCGACGTCGAGTTCCACTTCCGCTCGTACGACCAGAGCACGTCGTCGGCGGTGAGCTCGTTGCCGGCGAACGACTTGACGCCCTTGCGCAGGTGGAAGGTGTAGGTCAGCCCGTCGGCGCTGACGTCGTAGCTCTCCGCCAGCTCGCCCTCGAACTTGAAGAAGTCCTGCTCCTGCGACCCGTCTGCGCGGTCCGCCGTCACGATCGGGTTGCGGATGAGCTGCGCCTGGGTGTTGATCTGGAACTCGAAGCCCTCGTAGGTGAACGCGCCGGCGTCGTAGGCGAACGCGGTCGGCAGCGCGGCGACGGCCTCGACGATGCTGTCGGCTCCGTTTGAGGAGCCCTCGGACGACGAGGAGGTCGTCTCGCCGGAGCAGGCGGCGATGAGCGCGATCGCGACTCCGCCGGCGGTGATCGCGGCGCCCGCGCGGCGCAGGCGCCGCCCGTGCTGCGCTCGAGAGCTGGTCACGACGGGTGTGGCGACCGGATCACCGGCGCCATCATTACCCCCTGGTCGGGGGGTGTTGTGGGCAGGCATGAGAGAGCTCCTGTCGAGGGTGAGAGATCTGCGGTTGCCACCACGTCGGCGTAGTGGTGCTGCTGGACGGACGGCCGCCTGATCGGGAGGCAGCCGGTGGGGGTGCTGGTGGCTGGTGCGGTCCCGGCATCAGCCACCAGCCGCTAGCGACGGCGACCGAACAGTTTCGCGGCCGAGGAAGCCATGATCGCGACGGTGAGAATCAGGGCGATGGTGGGGAAGGTGGCGGGCCACCAGCGGCCGACGGCCGCGTCGGTCGCACCGCGGGAGATCATCGATCCCCACTCCGGATGGGGCGGGGGCAGCCCGGCGCCGAGGAAGCCGAGCGACGCGGTGAGGATGATGCTCACCGCGAAGATCACCGAGATGTTCTCCAGCGCCGGCCGGCAGGAGTTCGGCAGGACATGGCGCAGCGTGAGCCGCAGCTCGCTCAGCCCGGCGAGCCGGGCCGCGTCGACGTAGGCGTCCGACCGGACCCGCAGGACCTCGGTGCGTACCAGCCGCGCCTGCAGCGGCGCGAGCACGATCGCGAGGGTCGCGACCAGCGTGGTCAACGAGGCCCCGTAGAAGGCCACCGCGACCAGGCCGACCAGCATCCCGGGCACGGCCTGGACGAAGTCGACGGCCCGCCCGATGATCCGGGCCAGCACCCCGCGCGGGCCCCGCGACGACTCGTTCATCCCGGTCAGCAGGCCGAGGAACGCGCCGCCGACGGTGGCGAGCAGGACGACGACGGTGGCCACCCCGACGTTGGTCCGGGTCGCGGCGAGCAGCTGCGACAGGACGTCCAGCCCGGAACCGTCGGTGCCGAACCAGTGGTCGCCGCTCGGCCCCTTCGACGACGGCCCCGCGACCCGCTCGGGGTCGTAGGGCGTGATCCACGGGCCGATGACGGCGACGACGGCGAGCAGGACCAGCGGCAGCAGGCTGATCAGCAGGCGCAGCCAGCCCGGGCGCCCGCCGCCGGCGGCCACGGATGCCGCGTCGGTCGGAGCCGGGGCAGGAGCCGCGGAAGTCGCGTTGGTCGCGGGTGTCTCCGGACGATCGGCGGTGTCGACGACAGCCATGGTTACCCTTCCGCCCGCACGCCCGGCCGCCGGCGCGGGTCGAGCGTCATGTTGACCAGGTCGACAGCGAGGAAGACCAGCAGGGAGACAGCGGCGACGATGACGAGGAAGCCCTGCATCGCCGGGATGTCACCGGAGGAGACCGCGTCCGCGAGGTAGCCGCCGATCCCGGCGAAACCGAAGATCGACTCCATGATCACCGCGCCGCCGAGGGTGTAGCCGAACAGGGTGCCGCAGGTGGTGACCGCGGGCGGCAGCGCGCGGCGGAACAGGCTCGCCCGCACCGTCGCCGCCGAGGCGCCCGTCGCGATCCGGAACCGGGTCGGCGCCGAGTCGACGGCCTCCTCCAGCCMGGCCAGCAGCATCTTGATCAGCACACCGGACTGGCAGATCACCAGCACGCCCACCGGCAGCACCAGGTGGCCGAGCATCGACCAGGTCGCGTCGAAACGCAGTGTCAGGACCGTGTCGAGGAACGGCATCCCGGTGACCTTCGGAACCTCCGCGATGTCACCGGAGAGACGTCCGAGCGGGGCGGGTGCCCAGTGCAGGGTGGCGTAGAAGACGAACACGGCGGCGACGGCCACCGCGAACTCCGGCAGTCCACCGGCGATCCGGGCGAAGCCGCGGACCAGGTAGGCGAGCGGGCTCTTCGGGCGCATTACTGCCAGGTAGGCGAACGCCACCGCGACCACGATCGACAGCAGCACCCCCATCAGCGCGAGTTCGACGGTCGCCGGCAGCCGCTCACCGAACTCGTCGGCGACGGACTGCCCGGACATGATCGAGTTGCCCAGATCGAACTGCATGGCGTTGCCCAGGTAGTGCAGCAGCTGGTGGAGCAGGCTGCCGTCGAGGCCGAGCTCCTTCTCGATGGCGGCGCGGTTCTCCTCGGTGGCCTGCCCGCCGGTCAGCACCGCGACGGGATCGCCGGGAATGCTCTGGACCAGCAGGAACGACACCGCCGCGAACACCAGCAGTTGAAACGGCAGCGCGACGATGCGGCCCAACCACCACCGCTGTCGGCGCAGGATCTCCATATGGCCGGTGGTCCTTTCTCCGGACGGAACGGTCGGGCGAAGGGGGAGTGGAAGCGGAAGCGGACGGGACGAGCCGGGAACAGCGGCCGAAGCGGGAACCGGAGCGCGAACGGGAGCAGGAGTGGTCAGGCGGCGCTGCGGGCCCTGCCACCGCGGAAGGCGGCGAGCAGGCTGGCCGTGTAGGGATGCTTCGGCTCGTGCAGCACCTGCCGGGTGTCGCCGTGCTCGACGACCTTGCCGTGCCGCATGACGACGAGCTCCGAGCAGACGAACGCGGTTGCCGGCAGCCCGTGCGAGACGAAGACGAGAGCCGCCCCCGACTCCAGGCAGTACCGCTTGAGCAGGTTGAGGATCCAGCCCTGTACCGACACGTCGAGGGCGGAGACCACCTCGTCACACACCAGCAGCCGCGGACGGACGACGAGCGCCCGGGCGATCGCGAAACGCTGCCGCTGCCCGCCGGAGACCTCCGCGGGATGCCGGTCCACCAGCGCCGGCGCCAGGCCCAGCAGGGCGACCGTCTCGTCGACCTTCGCGTCGGCGTCACGGCTGCTCAACCCGAGCAGATGCTGCGCCGGCTGGCGGATCGAGTCGCGCAACGTGCGCAGCGGGTCGAACGACGACGTGGTGTCCTGCGCGACGAACTGCACCTCCCGGCGAAGCTCCACCCGTGAGGCCCGCATCCTCAGCAGGGTGCCCATTGCGACGCCGTTGAAGGAGACCTCGCCGGCCGACGGCCGCTCCAGGCCGACCATCATCCGCGCCAAGGTCGACTTCCCGGAACCGGACTCGCCGACGACGCCGAGGCGCTGGCCCGGCTCGACCGAGAGTGAGACGCCGTCGACGGCGGCATGCCGACTGCGGGCCGGCCCGAAGTACTTCACCACGGAGCTGACCGCCAGCTGCGCGAAGGCGTCCACTCTTACTGCCCTTCTCGGTGATCGGTACGGATGAGGGGGCGCCGCTGTGCGGGCGCCACGGGCGTGCGCGCGGGTGCGGACGCGGGCGGTGCGGACGCGGGCGGTGTGGACGCGGGCGGTGTGGACGCGGGCGGTGTGGACGCGGGCGGTGCGGGTGCCTTCACGACGGGTGTCGGTGCCGGTGCGGCGGGTGCGTTCGCGGCGGCGACGCTCGCCAGCGTCGGGAGCTCGTCGAGCTCGGCGCTGTCGAGCGTCGGTACGCACCGCAGGAGGCCGACTGTGTACGGATGGGTGGCCGTCTCGGCGAGTTTCGCCGAACCGCGCTTCTCCACGATCCGGCCGCCGTACATGACGAAGGTGCGGTCGGTGTACTCCTGTGCCAGCAGAATGTCGTGGCTGATCACCAGTACCGACGCGCCCGATTCCCGGGTGAGGCCGAGCAGCATTTCCATGGCGTCGCGGGCGAGGGAGGCGTCCAGTGCCGACGTGGGCTCGTCGGCGATGAGCAGCCGAGGCGAGCCGCACAGCGCGATGGCGATCATCGCGCGTTGCCGCATGCCGCCGGACAGCTCGTACGGGCGGGCTCGCAGCACCCGGTCGGTGTCGCGCAGACCGACCTTGTCCAGCCAGTGGCGCGAGATCTCACGGATGGCCGCCCGGTCCGCCCGCCGGTGCAGCCAGCGGTGGCCGGCGCCGGCACCAGCGTTGGCCCCGTTGGTGCCGGTGGCGCCGGAGCGCTGAGCCCGGATGACGGCGGCGAGCTGGCTGCCGATCGTCCACACCGGATCAAGGGTGGTCATCGCGTCCTGGAACACCATGGAGAGCCCGGGTGTCCGCACCGGCAGCCGGGTGCGGACCGTGCGGGAGACAGGCACGCCGTCGAATTCCAGCCGCTCGTGCGTGATGTGCACGGACGGCTGGGTGAGGAAACCCGCCAGCGCCAGCCCGAGCGTGGTCTTGCCGGAGCCGGACTCGCCGACGAGCGCGACCCGTTCGCCGCGGCCGAGCGAGAAACTCACGTCGTCGACGGCGACGACGTCGCCACGAGACGAGTCGTAGCGGACGGTCATTCCCTCGACGCGAAGAATCGGTGGGCCCGATTCCTCGGCGAGATCCTCCCGCCGTGCGGTGTCGCTGATCACGGTGCCAGTGGTCATCACGGGCCACCTTCCGGTCGATCGCTGCCCCGAAGCCGTCCCGGTGCCGGGCGTCGGAGGCCTATATTTCCGCCGCATTGTTTCTCTGCGGCGCGGGAGCGGTAACCCGCGCTTTGCGCCTCATGAAGTGTGGAGAAGTCTCTGGTACACAGGGTGATCCAGATGATTGCGCCGCCTGCCGGGTGCCTGCTGGGCGGTCGGGAGCCGGCCTGGAAGCATGATCGAACGAAGTATGGCGGGATGCTCATCGAAAGGCCGGGAATTTCGGCCTGGATAAGCCCTCCATACCCGGATGACGGAGATCCCGAAGGGGATTGGCGTCGGGTCGGCGAGGATTGCTGCCGGCCCTCGGAGGCGGATTGCCACCGGGCCGGCGAAACTATTGCGGTCGCGCGGTGGCGGCGGTGGCGGCGGTGGATCGCGGTCCGCTCGCCGACCGGGCGCACAACACGCATGCGGCGCAGAGCAGAACGCACATCGTCGCGCCCAGCGGCAGCGCGCTGGCGGACCCGAAGGCTCCGGCGATCGGGCCGACCAGACCTCCGAGCGCGAACTGGATGAGCCCGAGCAGCCCGGAGGCCGTCCCGGCGTTCGCGGACTGCGAGCGCATCGCCTCGGCGGAGGCGACCGGCATGCACATGCCGATCGACGCGACGGTGAACCACAGTGCGGCGATCACCAGCGCCGCCAGGTGCGTGGCCGCACCCACCATGATCAGGACACTGCCGAAGGTGGCTGTCGGCAGGCTGCGGGCCAGTGCGCCCAGCGAGCCGAACCGTGCCGACAGTGCGGCTCCGACCTGGCTGCCGCCCATGAATCCGAGCGCGTTCAGGGCGAACAGCAGCCCGAACTGGGTCTTCGACACCCCGTAGGCGTCGGTCAGCACGAACGAGGAGGACGACACGTAGGAGAACATCGCGCCGTAGGCCAGCCCGACGATCAGCGCCGCGGTGAGGAACGACCGGTCGCCGGCGATCGTCCGGTACGTGCGGTACGTCGCGACCGGTCGCAGCGGCACCCGCCGGGCCGGCGGCAGGCTCTCGCGGATGCTGACGGTGCTGGCGCCGGCCAGCACCACTCCGAGCAGCGCGAGCACCACGAAGACACCGCGCCAGTCGGTGACGGCGAGCAGCGCACCGCCGAGGTTCGGCGCCAGGATCGGGGTCAGGCCGCTGATGATCGCCATCCGGGCGAACAGGCGGACCAGGTGTTGGCCCTCGGCCAGGTCACGGATCGCCGCGCGGGCGATCGTCATGCCGAACCCGGCGAAGATGCCCTGCGCGCAGCGCAACGCGGCCAACGCGGGCACCGACCACATCAGCGCGCAGCCGGCGGACGCGGCGGCGTAGAGCGCCATCGCCGCCAGCAGTGGGCGGCGGCGCCCGGCCGCGTCCGAGATCGGCCCGGCGATCAGCTGGCCCATCGCGATCCCGACGACGCACGCGGTCATCGTCAGCTGGATGGACGGCTGGGAGGTGCGCAGGTCGTCGGCCATGTCGGGCAGGCCCGGCAGATGCACGCTCATCGAGAACGGGCCGAGCCCGGTCATCGCGCCGAACAGCACCAGCGCCGCCAGCGGGACGGTCCGCGCCAGCCCGGTCTCGCGTGCGGCCACCTTCGGCTGGGACGTCGCCTGTTGCCGGGAGGCCAGCCGCGGTCGGGACGTCGTCCGCGGGCACGCCACCCCGAATGCGGCGCCAGCCTCTGGTACCGCGCCAGCCTCGGGTACCGCGGCTGCCTCGGGTACCGCGGCCCCGTCAGGCAACGTCGGCCCGCGCGGACATCGTTCCCGCCCGCTGCGCGCCCGTAGCCGCCGCACCCGTCACGCGTGCGCTGGCCGCCGGGGCGCTCGCCCGTGCCGCCGTCGGCGCGTCGACACCGAAGGAGAGTGCGACGCGATCGCCGCGGAAATGGGTCCAGTGCAGGTCACGGGCACGTCCGCTGCTGTCGCGGACGACGACCTCCCGTAGCAGGACCGGGGTTCCCGGCGTGACGCCGAGCAGTCGCGCGGTGCGCTCCTCGCAGGGAACGGCCTCCACCACGGCCCGCCCGCCGCCGTACGGGGCGTCGAAGAGCTGCTCGAACAGGGCCTCGTAGCGCGGTGGGCGACGGTCGATGGCGACCACGTCGGCGAAGTAGCGCTCAGGTGTCGCGGGCAGCGGCACGTAGCCGGCCCGGACGCACAGCGGCTCACCGTCGAGGCGGAAGACCTGTTCGATCATGACCACCTCGGCGTCGTCGATCTCCAGCCGCTCACGCAGCAGCCGGGTCGTCGGGACGACGCACTGGCTGATCTCCTCGATCTCCAGCCGGCGCCAGCTCTCCTCCTCGTGCAGCTCGCGGGGCAGCATCTCGCCCTCGTGGACCTGGACGATGCCGCGCCGGACTGTGGTGCCCCGACGCGGGGCGCGGGTCACCAGGCCCTCGTCGGCCAGCATGGACAGGGCGCGGCGCACCGAGTTGCGGCTGATCCCGAGGGTGTTCACGAGGGTGTTCTCGGCGAGCTCCTCCGGGCCGTCGAAGTGCCCGGCGCGTAGGCCGGCGCGCAGCATCTCGTAGGCCCGCCGGGACGAGACCTGAAGCTGGCGCCCGGCGCTCTGCGCCCGTCGGGCCCGACTGAACTCGACTCGGGACCGCTCGATCTCCGCGGATCGGTCCGCTGCCATCGTGCCCTCCTGGTGCCTCGTCCTATCTGCCCTGCGCTACACACCGCTACCGATCCGTCCTCCATGCCTGGCGGCCCAGGTACGGCCCCAGGGCGGAAGAACTTCTCGACTTGCCGTCGACTGTATACGGTTGTGGCGTCACGGGGAATGTCGGGGGTTGGCGGGAATCGTGAAACATGCACGTCACAGCGCGTTTTCCCAGTGAACGGGCGGCTGTGGGGGTAGCGGTGGGATGGGGCAGTCGGTATACAGTCGACGAACTTCGTCGGAGGAGTCGGGAGGGTTGAACGTGACCGTGGGCGACACAGTCGAATCGCTGCCAGTAGTACGGCCACCGATCGTGACCAAGGCCTTCGACCACATCGTGTTGAACGTCGAAGATCCGGAGCGTTCGGTCCGGTGGTGGGTCGAGAAGTTCGGCATGCGCACCCACCGTCTCGAGGCCTGGCGCGAGGGCCGGGCACCGTTCCCGTCGGTCGAGGTGGCACCAGGAGTGATCATCGACCTGGACGCCCGCACGCCGCGGGGTGGCCCCGGTCGCAACGTGAACCACTTCTGCGTCGTCATCGAGCCGTGTGACCTCGCCGAGCTCGCCGCGTCCGGGGTCTTCGACGTCGTCGGTGGCCCGTTCCATCGCTACGGCGCCTACGGCAACAGCGATCTGCTCTACATCCGGGATCCCGACGGGAACGTCGTCGAGCTCCGTCACTACGGGCCGTCCCAGCTGGACGGACCGTGCTGAGCCAGCCGGCGGCGACCACCGAGGCCGCCTCCACGGAGGTGACCTCCGGCGGGATGGCCTCCGGCGGGACGGCCGCGCCCTGGGCCGGGGACGCGGTCGGGCTGGTGGACAGCTACCGGCGTGGGGACCGCGACCCGGTCACCGAACTGGAACGGGTGCTGGGCGCCCTGGAGCGGTCGCGGCTGGGCGCGGTGTGCCATGTCGACGCCGACGCGGCGCGCCGGGCGGCCGCGCAGGTGGATCTCGCCCTGCCGCTCGCCGGAGTGCCGTTCGCGGTGAAGGAACTGGAGCAGGTCGCCGGCTGGCCGCGGGCCGACGCGTCGGTGCCCTTGCGGGGGCGGCGGTCGACCCGCCACTCGACCCAGGTTCGGCGGCTCGTCGCAGCCGGGGCGATTCCGGTGGCGCAGACGACGTCCAGTGAGCTGGCCCGCGGAGCGCACACCGCGAGCCGCCTGCACGGCATCACCCGCAACCCGTGGCGGCTGGCGGCGTCCGCCGGCGGCTCGTCGGGTGGCAGCGCCGCCGCGGTGGCCGGTGGCCTGTTCGCGCTGGCGACGGCGACGGACGGCGGCGGCTCGACCCGTCAGCCGGCGGCGATGTGCGGCCTGCCCGGGCTCAAGGTCAGCTGGCGGATCGTGCCCGGTGGGCCGGAGCCGGTGCTGGAGCCGTTCACCGTGGTCACGACCACGCTGAGCCGCTCGGTACGCGACATCGCCCGCGCGCTCGACGTCACCGCCGGCTTCGACGCGCGTGATCCGTTCAGTGCCCCGATCTCCCCCCGGTTCGAGGCCGGTCTCGGGACGGTGCCCACCGCGGGCCTGCGGGTCGCCTGGCTGCCGGACCTCGGTGGCGCCGCGCACGACCAGGGCGTGGTCACCGTGGTGGAGCGGGCGCTGCGCGACCTCGTCGCGGCCGCGGGCCTGCGGCTGGCCGCGCTGGCGACCCCGGCGGTCCCCGGACCGTCGGCGGCGTTCGCGGCGATCGGCGCGCTGCGCATCCGGCGGTTCCTGGGCCCGTACTGGCCCGCGTGCGCGGACGAGCTCACGGCGGAGATCCGGGAGGTGATGGTGGCCGCGGACAGCCTCGACGCCCGGGTCCTCACCGAGCTGGACACCTACCGGATCGACGTCATCGAGACCATGGCGGCGCTGTTCGACGACGTCGACCTCGTGGCCTGCCCGACGACGGGGGAGGCCTTCGACGCCGAGACGGGCAGCCCCGCGCCGGGCCCGCTTCCCCTGGCGAACATCAGCGGCTGCCCGGCGATCTCCATCCCGGTGGGGACGGGCCCGACCGGCCTGCCGGTGGGCCTGCACCTGTTCGCGCCGCACCACCGCGACGACCTGCTGCTCGAGCTTGCCGCGGCGGTCGAGCGCGACCACCCCTGGCCACTCGTCGCGCCGGCCTCGCCATGGTGACGGCAGTTCGGTGCCGTCGCGCCGGAACCGGCAACCAGCGGATGTCTCCTGCGACGCTGATCTCCCGTGTGTTGACGTCTCGCGCGCTGCCGAGAACCCCGGCGGCACCGGCGCCCTCGGCGGTGCCGGTGCCGCCGGCCCGGCTAGGCCGGCGGCTTCTCCTTCTGGTAGCGGTGCGCCGCGCCGTTGATGTGTGCGCGCATCTCCGCCTCCGCCCAGTCCGCATCCCGGGCGCGAATCGCCTCCAGGATGCGGCGGTGCTCCTCCCAGGCACGCCCCGAGCGGCGCGCCACCCCGACGGAGAACAGCAGCTGCAGCCGGTTCTGCAGGTCACGCAGGACCTCGACGAGGTGGTTGTTGCCGCTGGCCCGCGCGAGCAGGTCGTGGAAGCGGGCGTTGAGCGCGGAGAGGCGCTCGTAGGCGCCCGCCTCGGTGACGCTCTCGCCCTCGACCAGCACCGCCTCGAGCTCTGCGTCGATCTCGGCGGTGATGCCCCTGGTCGCCGCCCGGCGTACCGCGGTGACCTCCAGCGCGGCGCGGACCTCGATGAGGTCGTCGGCCTCCTCGCCGCTGATCACCGTGACCATGACGCCCTTGCGCGGCGTGACCTCGACGAGGCCCTCCGACTCCAGCAGCCGGATCGCCTCGCGGACAGGGTTGCGGGAGACCCCCAGCTCCTCGGCGAGACGGTCCTCGATGACACGGCTGCCCTGGGTGAGCTCGCCGCGGAGAATGCGACCGCGCAGCTCGTCGGCGACGAGCTGCCGCAGCGGGCGGTAGGCCGCGCCGATCGTCGTCTTCATATCTCCCACCCGTACACCTCAGCAGCAAGATTGTGGACAGTATACAGAAATGAATCGACGCCGTCGTCGGCTGGAGTGAGCTCCTGCCCCTGGCCGTCGAAACCACCCTGACGCACCCGGCGGAAACTTCCGTTCCATGGCGGAAACATTTCGTCTGGAACAGTTTTCGCACGATAGCACAAAACTTCGCGCGAAGTGCGTTTTCGACCATGATCTTCGCGTCTACAGACGACATAGTTAGGTGGAGGTGCCGGTGCTCGCCGGAGTGAACTTCTTCCCCACGGTCTCGCCCGCCGAGAAGTCTGCTGTGCAGTTCTTCGACGAGGCTCTCGAACTGTCGATCCTCGCGGACCGCCTCGGCTACTCCTCGGTGAAGATCGTCGAACACTACTTCTATCCCTACGGGGGCTACAGCCCGGACCCCGTCACCTTCCTCGCGGCCGTCGCGACCAGGACCGAACGTATTCGGCTGATAACCGGCGCGAACATCCCGGCGTTCAACCACCCCATCAAGCTCGCGGGGCAGCTCGCGATGCTCGACAACCTGTCCCACGGCCGACTCGACGTGGGCTTCGCCCGCGCCTTCCTCCCTGGCGAGTTCGAGGCATTCGAAGTCGACATGGACACCAGCCGGGCGCGGCACCAGGAAGGTATTGCCGCGGTCCTCAAACTGTGGACCGAGACCGATGTGGTGTGGAACGGCACCTTTCACAGGTTCGGTCCGGTGAGTATGCTTCCCCTGACCTACCAGCGGCCCCATCCGCCGGTCTTCATCGCGGCGACGTCCACCCCGGAGAGTTTTGTCTGGGCGGGCAGCCAGGGCTTCAACCTGATGTTCATTCCGTTCACCTCGACGAACGAGAAGGTCGCCGGGCTGCTCGACCTGTACCGGAAGGCCCGGCTGGACGCCGGTTACCCGGCCGGCTCCGAGCGGATCCAGATGGGGATCCACTGCTTCGTCGACACCGACGGCGACCGGGCCCGGCGCAACGCCGCCGTCCACTACGCCGACTACGTCGACAAGATGGCCTCCACCTGGGAGGACTACATGGAGCGCAGCCCGTCGCAGTACGCGGGCTACGCCGACATGATCACCGGGATGCGTAGGAAGACGCTGGCCGAGCTGGAGGACAAGGCCCAGGTCTACGTCGGCACGCCGGCGGACGTCCGCCAGCAGGTGGCCTCGACCCTCGAGGTGTTCGGCGACGTCGAGCCCTCCATGCAGATCAACTTCGCGGCGACCCCGCTGTCGGACGCGCGCCGCACGCTGGAGCTCTTCGCCGCCGAGGTCATGCCCGCCTTCCCGGAGCCGGACAACGGGGTCGCGGCCGAGGCGTCGGCGGCGACCGCCGTCGCGGCGGCGTCGGTTCCGGCAGCCGCGAGCAGCTGAGCGCCGGAGCGCCGGAGCACCTGAGACCGGCTCCAGGAACAGATGAGCCATCCCAGCTCAGACGGCCCCGCATAACCCGAACAACCCAGCTGGCCCGACAGCCGGCTGAAGATACCTGAGGAGAAACCGTGCGCTTGTCCACTGTCCGTCGTCCCGGTGGCGTAACCGCCGCCGGTCGCGTCGAGGGTGATGAGATCGTCCTGCTCCCGTTCGCGAGCGTGGGCACTCTGATCGCCTCGGGCCCGGACTGGCGCCAGGCTGCCGCTGTTGACGGCGAGAGGATCGAGCGTGAGGGCGTCGACCTGGCGCCACTGGTGCCGCAGCCGCCCAAGATCGTCTGCATGGGCCTGAACTACGCGACCCACCTGAAGGAGATGGGGCGCACTCCGCCGACCCACCCGACGCTGTTCGCGAAGTACGCGAGCTCGCTGATCGGCGCGCACGACGACATCATCGTGCCGCCCGTGACGAACGAGGTCGACTGGGAGGGCGAGCTAGCCTTCGTCATCGGCTCGACGGTCCGTTTCGCCGACGAGGACACGGCCCGCGCGGCCATCGCCGGCTACACGGTGATGAACGACATCACCATGCGGGACTGGCAGTTCCGCACCCTGCAGTTCCTGCAGGGCAAGACCTTCGAGGGCTCCACCCCGCTCGGTCCCGAGCTGGTCACCCCCGACGAGCTCAACAATGTCGACGACCTCGCCCTGCGCACCCTGGTGAACGGTGAGGTGATGCAGAAGTCGCGTACCTCGGACCTGCTTTTCCCGCCCGCCACGATCGTGGCCTACGTCAGCCAGTTCATCACCCTGGTACCGGGTGACATCCTCACCACCGGAACCCCGGGTGGTGTCGGGCACGGCCGTGACCCGAAGGTCTATCTCGCCGACGGCGACGTCGTCACGGTCGAGATCGAGGGTATCGGCACCACCCAGAACACCGTCCGTTTCTCCTGATCTCCCGCCTTTTGCTTCCGTTCCTTTCGTCGGATCAATTCCGCGGGCGCGACCAGGTGTCGATCCGCCGCTGATCCGGCGCAGCACCTGGTATCGAGCAGGCCGCGATCCGGCGTGACGTATTTGTTGCCAGCGTGACCGGTCGCGGCGACTCCAGTTAGCGTCGATCTCCCGAACCGTCGCGCCGCCGTATCTCCGGAGCCTTCTGGAACACGATTTCATGGCTCCGAGACAGGCGGGATAAAACCCCGAAACATCGTGCACGGAGCATGAAAACCGCCGGTCGGGCGCCCGGTCGGCGGGGCTTCACGAATCCGGGCCGTGCCTCGGCACGCGGCGGCTCGTGGGCTCGTCCCGGCCCGACGGGGAGTCTCCCGGGACCGGCGCGCCGGGGGGAACGGAAGCGCCGCGGCATCGCGGCACAGCGGCAAAGCCACACCGGTGAGAGGTGCATCGTGCTCGTTCCCAACCAGGCCGCCGACGGCGGCACCCTCACAACCCTGTTCCGCCGTGCGCTGGAAGGCTGCGACGTGCGGCCCGGCGAGACGGTGGCCGTTCTCGGCAACGCCCAGTCGCCGCCGCTCTACCTGGAGACCACCGCGGCCGCGGCCGCGTCGCTGGGCGCCCGGGTCTTCACCGTCATGCTGCCGTCGATCACCCGATCCGCCGCCGCCGTCCCCGGGGTGGGCGAGGTGTACGGGCTGACCGGCCTGACCGGCCTGCGCCCGGTGGTCGAGGCGCTCAGGTCGGCCGACATGGTGGTCGACCTGTCGATCCTGCTGCATTCGGCGGAGCAGGAGGAGATCCTCGCCGCCGGCACCCGGATTCTCATGATCACCGAGCCGCCGGAGATCCTGGAGCGGCTGTTCCCGACGGACGACCTGCGCCGGCGGGTGCAGACCAGCGTGGCCATGCTCAGCGGGGGCAGCGAGCTGCGGATCACCTCGGACGCCGGCACCGACATCACCTTCGGCCTCGGCCAGTTCGGCGCCGGCGGCGGCTGGGGGTTCACCAGCGGCCCCGGCACCCACGCGCACCTCAGCGCCGGCCTCGCGGCGGCCTACCCGAACGAGGGCAGCGCCAACGGCCGGTGGGTGATCAACAGCGGCGACATCATCTTCCCGTTCAAGACCTACGTGAACGCGCCGATCACGATCGACGTCGTCGACGGGTTCATCCGCTCCATCGAGGGCCCCGGGGCGGACGCCGAGCTGTACCGGGACTACCTGGAGAGCTGGGGCGACCCCGAGGGCTTCGCGATGTCCCACATCGGGTGGGGTCTCAACGAGAAGGCCCGCTGGAACGCGCTGGCGCTGCTCGACCGCTCCGCCACCCAGGGCATGGACGGCCGCTGCTTCGCCGGCAACGTGCTGTTCTCCACCGGCCCCAACAACGAGGCCGGCGGCAGCCGGTTCACCCTCGCGCACTCGGACGTCCCGGTGCGCCGGTGCAGCGTGTGGCTCGACGGGCGGCAGATCCTCGACCACGGCCGTTTCGTCGTCGACGAGTTGCGGGTGGACGACGGGGCCGCCCGGCTCGGTGCCCCGCTCGTGGGCGCGCTCTGACCACCCGAGTGCCCGTTCGACCGCCCGGCTCGATCGCACGGCCCGGCGCGACTGCCCATCCCTGTCTCCGACTGCCCATCCCTGCCTGGAGGAGAGAACGTGACCGCGCAAGCCTTCGAAAGCCCCGCACCGGCCGCGTCCACCGGCGGGCCGCTGCTCGGGCCGCTGTCGTGGAACCTGGTGTACGTCGACGACCTCGCCGCCATGCGGGCGTTCTACGAGGGCGTCCTCGGCCTGCCGGTGAAGAACGCCTCGCCGTACTTCGCGGCGTACCACACCGGCGGCTGCACCCTGGAGCTGATGGCCCGCAAGGACAACGGGCCGGCCGCGGGTAGCCCGGCGCGGGGCTGGGACCGCAACCGCGTGCTGATGTCGTTCAAGGTCGAGAACATGACCGCGGTCGTCGCCGAGCTCACCCGGCGCGGCGCGACGCTGCTGCACGGCCCGTCACCGACGGTCTCCGCCGACGGGCTGCCCCCGGAGGGCCAGGTCGCGCAGTTCATCGACCCCGAGGGCAACATCTTCGAGCTCTGCGATGAGCCGCTGTTCTTCTGAGCTCCGCCGGGCTCGGCCGGGTCAGGCCGGGCTCCGCGAGCTCCGCTGAGCGTCTGCACCACCCATCTCGCCCCTTCGACCTCCCGCCGAGGAGTGATTACGTGAGCATCAGCGTTCCCGAGCAGGCCTCGGCGAGCGAACCGACCCAGACCCAGAGCCAGGCCCGGCACACCGAGCCGACCGCCGCGGGCATGGCCATGGCAAACGAGCTCGCCGAGCAGACCCGGGACCAGGTCGACCGGGTCGAGGCCCCGCCCCGCCGGGCCAGGCCCTGGCAGCGTTACCTGGAGGCGAACCTGGGCCTGCGCGAGTACTGGTATCCGGYGGCACTGTCCGACGCGCTGCCCGAGGGCGGCACCCACGCGGTGAAGATGCTCGGCGAGGAGATCCTGCTCGTCCGCAAGAACGGCAGGCTGTACGCGGTCGAGGACCGGTGCGCGCACCGCGGCACCCGTTTCTCCGAGCGCCCGCTGGTCCTCTCGGAGGACACGATCACGTGCTGGTACCACACGTGGACGTTCGACATGGAGAACGGCGACCTGCGCTGCATCCTCAACGAGCCGGAAAGCGCGCTGGCCGGCAGGACGGGCGTGCGCGCCTACCCGATCGTCGAGGCCAAGGGCCTGCTGTTCGTCTACATCGGTGACGAGGAGCCGCCGCCGCTGGAGGCGGACGTCCCGGCGAGCTTCCTGGCCGCCGACACGGTCATGCACTACGCCGAGCCGGGGATCATCCGGGCGAACTGGCGGCTGGCGCTGGAGAACTCGTTCGACCCGGGCCACCACTTCATCCACAACTGGTCGCCGTACGTCATCGAGTCGGGCTTCCCGATGACGTTCGGCTACGTGGCGAAGAAGGGCGAGGAGGCCGGCGAGACCACCTACGTCGTCGACGCCCCCGGCCCGAAGGGCTTCTCCCGCTGCACCGCGACCGCCGAGCTGATCTTCTCCGCGGTCATCCCGGGCAAGGACGGCCGCCCGGACACCACCTACACCGCGCCGGCGGCGGTCGGGAAGAGCCGGGAGGAGCTGATCTCCTCCTTCCTGGCGATGCCGCCGATCGAGGTCGGCATCTGGCTGCCGTCCTGCAACGAGACGGTGAACTTCCCGTCCGACATGATCACTTTTGACTGGCTGGTCCCGATCGACGAGAACCACACCCGCTCCTTCATGTTCGGCGCGAAGCCGTGTGCGACCGAGGAGGAGGCGGAGGCCTGGCGCGGGGAGACCGGCCACACCGAGTGGTACGTGCCCACCGTCGAGAAGTTCCTCATCGACGACAACAAGGCCCGGGAAAGCATGCAGACGTTCTACGAGAAGGAGAACGGCTGGGACCGGGAGCGGCTCTACCGCCCCGACCTGGAGATCACCATGTTCCGCAAGTTCTTCAGCGAGCACGCGCGGGACATCCAGACGCCCGACAAGCTGATCAAGCCGCGCAGCCGCCGGAACCCGACCCGAGGACGGTCCTGATGGCCACGGAACAGACCACCGCGGAGCCGATTCCCGGATCGCTGCTGGCCGGCAAGGTCGCCCTCGTCGTCGGCGGCACCCAGGGCATCGGCATCGGGATCGCGCGGGCCTACCTCGCCGCCGGTGCCCGGGTCGCCGTCGCCGGCCGGGACAAGGCCCGGATGGACGCCGTCGTCGAGGATCTCGCGAACGTCGCCGGGCCGGCGAACATCACCGGCATCCAGGTGGACGTCCTCGACGTCGCCGCGAACACCGCGGTCGTGCAGGCCTGCGTCGCCCACTTCGGCGGGCTGGACGTCTTCGCCGCCGTCGCCGGGGTGTTCCGCCCCGCCGAGCTGGTGGACGTCACCGAGGCCGACTTCGACGCGCAGATCGACCTCAACCTGAAGGGCACCTTCTTCGGTGTCCAGGCGGCGGCGCGGTACTTCCTCGCGGACCAGCGCCCCGGGAAGATCCTGACGGTGAGCTCGGTCGCCGGCAGGCGGGCGTTTCCCGGGTCGTCGGTGTACGGGGCGAGCAAGGCCGCCGTCGAGCACCTCACGAAGGTCTTCGCCGGCGAGCTGGCCCCACGGGGCATCAACGTGAACTGCCTGGTCCCGGGCAGCATCGAGACGCCGACGAACTGGCTGCTGAACAAGCCGGGCGCGGCCGAGGAGTCGGCCGCCGGCACGCCGGCGCGGCGCAACGGGCTGCTGGTCGACATGGGCGCCGCCGCGGTCTACCTCTCCTCCGGCGCGGCCGACTTCGTCCACGGCACCACGCTCGTCGTCGACGGCGGAGTCGCGGCCGTCGCCTGACCACCCCATCGCCTGACCACCCCGTCGTCTGACCACCCAGGTCCGTCGGTCGGTCTGCCCTCCCGGCCGGACCGGCGGGGTGGCTGCTTCCGTCCAACGCATCACAGAAAGAGGCCACCCGGCATGCCACTCGGAGCGATCAGCTGGAACCTCGTGTGGRCCCATGACATCAGCCTGATGACCGGCTGGTACCGCGACGGCCTCGGTCTCAAGGTGCTGTCGACCACCGAGCAGTCGGCGGTGTTCGACACCGGGCCCTGCATCCTCGTGCTCATCGGCCGGCACGACAACGGCCCGTCGGGCAACCCGGACCGCACGGGCTGGGAGCGTAACCAGGTCCTGTTCACCTTCAAGGTCGACGACATGGATGCCGAGCTCGCCGAGCTCGCCGAACGCGGCGTCGAGCCGATCCACGTCGCGCCGGTCGTCATCGACGGCATGGACGCCCCGCGCTGGCGGGTCGCGCAGCTGATGGACCCGGAAGGCAACATCGTCGAGCTGTGCGACGAGCCGGTTCGCTGGCACCCCCACATCTATGCCTGACCAGCCGCCTGTGCCTGACCAGCCGCCTGTGCCTGACCGGCCGCCGGGGAATCCGAGCCCGAACCCGGCCGCGGAGCCGGGAGCGGGCGCGGGGGCGGCGCTCGCCGAGCTCGACCGGCTCCGGGCCCGGTTCGAGGCCTCCGGGATGGTCGGCCGGGTCGGCTGGGGTGAGGCACCGGCCGTCGTGGTCGTGGACCTGATCCGCGGCTTCACCGACCCCGCGTCGCCGCTCGGCGGCGACCTCGGTGACGTGGTCGAGGCGACCGGCGTGCTCGTCGCCACGGCCCGGCGGGTGGGCGTCCCGGTCTACTGGGCGGAGGTCGCCTACGCCCCGGACCTGAGCGACGCCGGGGTCTGGCCACGCAAGATCAGCGCCCAGCGGCTGCTCGTCGAGGGCGGCGAGTGGACCGGCCTGGACGCACGGCTCACCCGCCGGCCGGGGGAGCCGCGGGTGGTGAAGAAGCACGCCTCGGCCTTCCTCGGCACCGACCTGGCCGACCGGCTGCGCCGCGACGGCGTCGACACGATCCTCGTCGCCGGCTGCACCACCAGCGGCTGTGTGCGGGCCACGGTGGTGGACGGGTGCGGGCTCGGGTTCCGCCCCATCGTCGTGCGTGAGGCGGTCGGCGACCGCTCGGCGCTGGTGCACGAGGTCAGCTTGTTCGACCTGGATGCCAAGTACGGCGATGTGGAGGACCTCGCCGCGGTGCTCGACACGCTGCTGGACGGCGCCCGCGACCGGGGCGCGGCGTGAGCCTGCCAGCCAGCTCACCGACCCTGCCCGCCGGGCCGGCCCGCGACGTGCTGGCTGGCGACGCGCTGGCCGGCGGGACGTCTGCCGGCCGGATGCCGGCTGGCGGGATGCCTGCCGGCGGGATGCCGGGCGGCGGGACGCTGCCCGGGCTGGTCGCGACGGCGTGCCGGGTGCTCGCGGCCGACGGCCAGGACCATTTCTGCTTCGGGCATGTGAGTGCGCGCGGGGCCGACGGTGGCCTGTTCGTCAAGGCGGTCGGCCCGTCGCTGGCCCGGGTCACCACCGCCTGGGTCGCCGAGATCAGCCCGGACGGATCACTGCGCACCCCCGGTCTGCGCCTGCACGAGGAGACCGCCCTGCACCAGGCCGTGTACGCCGCCCGCCCGGACGTCGGCGCGGTCGTGCACACCCATCCGCTCGCGGTGCAGAGCGCGACGACGCTCGGCCCGTTGCCGGACGGTGTCTTCAGCCAGGACGAGGTGCCGTTCGCCGCCGGGCTCGCCTGGTACGACGACGCGGACCTGGTCGCCGACACCGCCCGCGCGCAGGGGTTCGCCACCTGCCTCGGCGGCGCGCGAGGCGCGCTGCTGCGGGCACACGGCCTGGTGACGGTCGGCGCCGATGTCGAGGAGGCCACCGCGCTCGCGCTGCTGCTGCACCGGGCGGTGTCGGTGCGGCTCGCGGCGATGGCGGTGGGCCGCCCGCGCCCGCTTCCACCGGTGACCCTCGACCGGCTCCGCGGCGCTTTCGAAGCCGGCCACCGCGGCCGGATGACCGCCATCTGGGCGGACGCCTGCGCCGGCATCGGAGCCGCCGCGGGTGACGGTGAGGGTGACGGGGAGGACCGATGAGCACGACAGCCGCGACACCCACGGACACCGCGACAACCACGACACCCGCGACAACCACGACACCCACGGACGCCGCGCCGCCCACGGCACCGAAGGCACCGCCGGCGGCGTCGCCCGCGACCACCCGGTGGGCGCACCCGACATCGCTCGCCGAGGCGCTCGCCGAGCTGGCCGTGCCGGGCAGCGTCCCGGCCGCCGGCTGCACCCAGCTCGCCTTCGCGCTGGCCGACCCGCGCCGTCGGCCCGGCCGGCTGGTGGCGCTCGGGGGCGTCCCGGAACTGTCCGCCATCCAGCAGATGAACTGGGCGGACGGCCGGGGGACGGTGGTGCTGGGCGCCGCGGTCACCCACGCCCGGGTGGCCGCCGACGCCGACCTGCGGGCGGCCGTGCCGCTGCTCGGAGACGTCTTCTCCCGCGTCGGCAACGTCCGGGTGCGGTCCGTCGCCACCGTCGGCGGTGTCCTCGCCGGTGCGGTCTACGCGTGGGACCCCCCGACGGTGCTGCACGCGCTCGACGCGCGGGTGCGCCTCGATGGCCCGAACGGGCGGCGCACGGTGGCCGTCGAGGACTTCTACCCAGCCGCGGGCACCACCGTGATCGAGCCGGGGGAGCTGCTCACCTCGGTGGAGATCGACGTCCCGCCGCCGGGGACGGTGAGCCGCTACCTGACGCTGAAGACCCGCTCGGCGGAGGACTCCTCGGCACTCGGGGTCGCGGCCGTGCTCGGCTTCGACCCGTCCGGGGTGTGCGTGCGGGCCCGGCTGGCGCTGGGCAGCGCGACGGACCGCCCTGTCACCTTCGCCGACCTCGACGCGCTGCTGCTCGGTGAGGGCCCCGGCTCCACCTCGGCGAAGGCCGTCGCCGACGGGTATGCCGACCGGGTGACCTGCGTCGACGACCTGCGCGCCGGTGCCGCCTACCGGGTCGAGATGGTCCGGGTCTACGTCCGGCGGGCGATCGCCGCGGCCTACGAGGCGGGTGCGGCGTGATCGACCCGCGGACGAAGGTCGCCGGTGGGCTGCCAATGCTCGCCGACCTCATGGACGTCGGCCCGGGCCTGCTGCACGCCCGGCTGCTGACCGCCCCCGTCGCGCACGCCCGGCTCGCCGTCGACACCGCGGCGGCCCGGCTGGTGCCCGGGGCCGCGGCGGTGTTCTCCGGCCGCGAGCTGGAGGCGGCGCTCGGTGGACGTCCGCTGCGCTTCGGCCCGGTGCTGCGCGACCAGCCGCCGCTGGCCGTCGAACGGGTCCGCTACGCCGGGGAGCCGGTGGCGGTCGCGCTGGCCACCGACCCGGATGACGCCGACGAGGCGCTGCGCCACGTCACCGTCACCTACGACCCGCTGCCGCTGGTCACCGACCCGGTCGCGGCGCTGGACCTGCCGCCGTCCGGTGCGGTGCTGCACCCGCGCGACGCCGAGCCGTCTGCGGCGTTCCCCGAGATCCGGCTGCGCCGGGAGTCGGGCAGCAACCTGGTCAACCACTTCGTCATCCGCAAGGGTGACGCCCCCGGCGCGCTCGCGCGGGCCGACCACGTCTTCACCGACACCTTCACCACCCCGGCGATGCACCACGGCGCGCTGGAGAACCACATCGCGCTGGCGGTGCCCGACGCGGAGCGGCTCGTCGTCTGGTCGGCGACCCAGACGCCGTACAAGGTGCGGGTCCAGCTCGCCGAGATGCTCGGCGTCGCGCTCGACCGGGTGGCCGTACGTACCCTCTACCTGGGCGGTGCGTTCGGCGCGAAGTGCTACGCGAAGATCGAGCCGCTCGCCGCCTGCCTCGCCCGGGCCATGGACCGGCCCGTCCGGGTCAGCCTGGACCGCTCGCAGAGCCTCACCACCGTCACCCGGCACGCCACCCGCTCCACGATCGAGACCGGGGTCCGCGCCGACGGCCGCATCACCGCCCGGCACGTCACCGCCTGGTTCGACGCCGGCGCCTACGCCGACATCAGCCCGCGGGTGATCAAGAACGGCGCGTACGGCTTCGGCGGGCCCTACGACATCGACGACATCTGGGTCGACGTGTACGCCGTGTACACCAACCGGCCGCCGGCCGGGGCGTTCCGCGGGTACGCCTCACCGCAGGCCGCGTTCGCCTACGAGGGCCAGACCGAGCAGATCGCCCGCCGCCTGGGTCTGGACCCGCGCCAGGTCCGCCGGGTGAACCTGCTGCGCGACGGCTCCCGCAACGTCACCGGCGAGTCGATGACCGACTGCCACTACGACACCCTCCTCGACGTCGCCGAGAACGCGTTCGGGCGGGAGCCGATCCGCCCGCAGTGGCCGGGACCCGAGGTGCGGGAGGCCCGCGGCCGGGGGCTCGCGCTGACGGTCAAGGGCACCAACACCCCGTCGGTCTCCCAGGCCGCGGTGCTGCTCAACCGGGACGGCAGCCTGCAGGTGCTGACCAGCACCGTCGAGATGGGCCAGGGAGCCCACCTGGCGCTGGCCCGGCTCGCCGCCGAGGCCCTCGGCATCGGTGAGCGGATGGTGTCGGTCAGCCTGCCCGACACCGACGTCACTCCCTACGACCAGCAGACCAGCTCGTCGCGGTCCACGATCGCGATGGGCGGCGCCGTGCGGGACGCCTGCCGGAACCTGCGCGAGCTGCTCGCCCGCCTCGCCGCGGACCACTGCGGAGTCCCCGTCGAACAGGTCCAGGTGGGGGGTGGCCGGGTCCTGGCCGGGACGGCGGCGTTCGGCTACGGCGAGCTGGTCACCGTGCTGCGCGCCGGCCAGCTGCGCTGCGAGGGCGAGTACGCGTCGACCGGCGGCCTGGACCACGAGACCGGCCAGGGCATCGCCTCGTCCCGCTGGCACCAGGCCAGCGGTGCCGCCGAGGTCGCCGTCGACCTGGAGACCGGGCGGATCCGGGTCCTGCGCTACCACGCCGCGGTCTGGGCGGGCCGGGTCGTCAACCCGGTGGAGGCCCGCATGCAGGTCGAAGGCGCGGTGATCCTGGGCCTGGGCTCCGTCCTCGGCGAGGAGCTCGGCCTCGACCCGGCCGGCGGCCAGGCGCAGCGTGACCTGCTCGACTACCGGATGCCCACGCTGAGCGACCTCCCCGAGATCACCGTCGACCTGCTCGGCGGGCCCGACGACGAGATCTACGGCCTGGGGGAGACCGCGGTGCCACCGGTCGCGCCCGCCGTCGCCGCCGCCGTCGCGGACGCGACCGGCGTCGTCCTCACCGACCTGCCGCTGCGCCCGGAACGGGTGCTCGCCGCACTGCGAGATCCAGGCCCGTGCCAGCGCCAGCGCCAGCACCAGCACCACCGTGACAGCTCCCCGGGCGACCGGGCCGACTACGAGAGGATCGCGCGTTGACGGCCAACGACGACCCGCGACAGCCGCTGCGCCTGGTCGTGAACGACGACGAGGTCGAGGTCCGCCCGCGTGGCCACCACACCCTGCTCGACGTGCTGCGCCGCGAGCTCGACCTGTTCGGCGCCCGTCCCGGCTGCACCGCCGGGGCCTGCGGCTCGTGCACGGTGCTGGTCGACGGCGCTCCGGCGAGCTCCTGCCTGCTGCCCGCCCAGGTGGTCGGCGCCCGGCCGGTGCGCACCGTCGAGGGACTGGCCCGACCGGGGGAGCYGCACCCCGTGCAGCAGGCGTTCATCGACCACACGGCGTTCCAGTGCTCGTACTGCACCCCGGGGTTCATCCTGACCGCGGTGTCGCTGCTCGAGCGGGAGCCGGACGCCTCCCGCGACCGCATCCGCGCCGAGCTGTCCGGAAACCTGTGCCGCTGCGGCAGTTACGTCAAGATCATGGACGCGGTGCTCGACGCCCGTGACCGGATGCGCGGCCACCACGACGACGGCACCCCCTACACGGGCCCCACCGCCGGCTACGCCCGCTCCTCCGCCTCCTCCGCCGCCACCGCGGGCGCGGGCGCGGCCCAGGCCCAGGCGGCCCACCCGTGACCCCCGAGGCGGACACCGCCCTCCGCGCTCGGGCCGTTGGCCAGCCCGGGATGAAGGCCTCCGGGCGGCGGGTGGACGTCGGTGACGCCCGAGACCGCACGATCGGGCGGTACCCGTACGTCATCGACCGGGTCCCGGCCGGCTGCCTGCACGCGGTGCTGGTGCGCAGCCCGCACGCCCACGCCCACCTGCGCTCGGTCGACGTCACCGCCGCCCGGGCCACCCGCGGTGTGGTCGCGGTCGTCACCGGCGAGGACCTGACCCGCTGGCAGGAGCAGCCGGACGGGCCCTTCCCCTACTACGGGCCGGTGCTGCCCGACCGGCCCGTGCTGGCCATCGGCCGGGTCCGGTTCGCCGGCGAGCCGGTCGCCGCGGTCATCGCCCGCGACGTCGACGCCGCCCGCGAGGCCGCCGCCACCATCACCGTCGACTACGACGTGCTGCCGGCGGTGTTCACCCCCGACGCGGCGATGGCCCCCGACGCCCCGATCCTGCACGAGCACGTGCCGACCCGGGACGTCATGACCTTCCCCGACCTCGTCCTGCACACCGACGACGGCGGCAACGTCTGCAACCACTTCAGGCTGCGCCGCGGCGACGTCGACGCCGGTTTCGCCGCCTCCGACCACATCCTCTCCCACGAGTTCCGCACCCCCCAGCAGCAGCATGTGCCGCTGGAGCCGCACGTCACGATCGCGACGGTGCGCGGTGACACGGTCGACATCCAGACGTCGGCCGCCTCCCCCTTCACCGTGCGCAGTCAGGTCGCCGAGACGCTGAGGCTGCCCGAGAGCCGGGTGCGGGTACGGGTGCTCAATGTGGGCGGTGCCTACGGGGCGAAGACGTACCCGCGGCTGGAGCCGCTCGTCGCCGTGCTCGCCTGGGCGGTGCGCGGCCGGCCGGTGCGCGTCGAGCTGACCCGGGCGGAGGAGTTCGCCACCGTCGCCCGGCACAGCTCGGTGGTGCGCATCCGCACCGGCTTCCGCTCCGACGGCACCCTGCTCGCCCGCCGGGTGGAGGTGCTGTGGGGCGCCGGTGCCTACGCCGACATCTCCCCGCGGACCATCAAGAACGGCGGCTACAGCTCCGCCGGGCCCTACGACATCCCGAACGTGTCGATCGACTCCTACGCGGTCTACACCAACACCACCCCGTCGGGCGGGTTCCGCGGGTACGCCATCCCCCAGGTGGCCTGGGCGTATGAGAACCACACCGACCTCATCGCCGAGCACCTCGACCTCGACCCCGCCGAACTGCGCCACCGTGTCCTGCTCCGCCCGGGGGATGCGTTCGCCACCGGGCAGACCATCGAGGACTTCCACCTCGCCGCCCTGCTCGACACCGCCTGCGACCGCATCGGCTGGAAACCCGGCCCGGCGTCCGCCCGGCGGGTCGTCGTCGCCCCCGGGATCGTGCGCGGCAAGGGCGTCTCGACCATCCTGAAGACGACCGTGACACCGTCGACGTCCACCGTGGCGCTCAAGCTCGACGAGGGCGCCAACCTCACCGTCGTGTGCTCCACGGTGGAGATCGGCCAGGGCGCGCGGACGGTGCTCGCCCAGCTCGCCGCCGACGCGACCGGCGTCCCGCTCGAGCGGGTGCACGTCACCTACCCGGACTCGGCCGTCACCGCCTGGGACCAGACCACCAGTTCGTCACGCTCGACGCTGATGATGGGCGTGGCCGTCGAACGCGCCGGAGAGCGGCTGCGCGGAGAGCTCGCCCGCCGCGCCGGTGCGCTGCTGGGCGTGCCGGCGACCACGGTGGACGTGCGCGCCGACCGCGTCCGCAGCGGCCTCGGCCCCGGCCTGAGCTACGCCGAGCTGATCTCCCGGGCGAAGCTCGGCGGCGTCACCGTCTCCGAGGTGCACGCCAGCGACGGGGGCCTGGACCCCGAGACCGGTCAGGGCGTCGTGACGCCGCACTTCTACCATGCCGCCGCGGCCGCCGAGGTCGAGGTCGACCTGGAGACCGGCACGGTGCGCGTCGTCGACCTGCACGTCGAGTCGTACGCCGGGCGGGTCATCCACCCCACCTTCGCCGAGCTGCAGTGTGAGGGGAACGTCGCGTTCGGGATCGGGCAGGCCCTGTCGGAGGCGATGGTCTGGGGCGGCGAGTCGGGGGCGCTGCTCAACGACAGCCTGCTCGACTACCGGATCCCGTCGGTGCGTGACCTGCCGGAGACGTTCACCGTCGGCATGACCGAGGACCCGGCCGGCCTGGACGGTGCCCGCATCCACGGCCTGGGGGAGACCGGCTCCCCGGCGGTGCCCGCCGCGATCGGCAACGCGGTCGCCGAGGCACTCGGCACCCACATCCGCGAGCTTCCCCTGCACCCGGAACGCGTCTGGAAGGCCGTCCGGGCCGCCGCCGAGCCGTCAGCCGGGACGTGACTCACCCGGGCATTCGCCTCACCCGGCATCACCCCCCGCCGCCCGAACGCGGTCATCGCGCCAGATGACCGCGGTGCGAGGCCCCGGGCTCACGCTGATGATGCCGTCAGCGGGCACCGCCCGGGATGTGGCGCCATCTGGGTGGTGGCCCCGTCAGTTGCCGTTCAGGTCGTCCGCGAACTCCTGGGCGCACTGGTCCTGCGCGGTCTGGCTGGTGCCGGCATCGTCCAGGCAGGTCTGGAGGTCCTGAACCTCGTCGGAGATCGCGACAACCGCGATCAGGAAGATCACGGCGAGCACCGCGCCGAGCGCGCCGGTGATGATGCCGGCCAGCGCCATGCCGCCGTTGGTGGCCTCCTGGCGCTTCGCCCGGCCGCGGCCGAGGAAACCGCAGATCAACGCTGCGACGCCGAGCAGGATTCCGCCGACGACGGTCCAGCAGGTCAGGATCGCGATCACGCCGAGGACCAGCGCTGCGACGCCGAGACCGTTGCGGGGCTGCACGCCACCGCCGTAGGGGCCGCCGCCGTGGGGGCCGTAGCCCGGCGGCGGGTAGCCCTGACCACCGGGCGGATAGCCGAATCCCGGCGCCGGCTGGTTACCCGGAGCAGGCGACGGATATGCCGGATAGCCCGGGTTCTGCGGGTAGGCGGAACCGCTGTTCGTGCCCTGGTCCGGGTATGGCGGGTAGCCCCCGCCCGGCCCGCCCTGGCCCGGCGCCGCCTGGCCCGGGTTCCAGGGGGATCCCTTGTCGTCGCTCACGTGTCGTCCGGCTCCCCTCGTCGCGCCGCCCTCACCATCGCCGTGCGGGCGGCATCCGTGCCGGAATCCAACCATCTCCGCATGGAGCCGGTCAGCTGACCGGAGGAGTTTGCCGCTGTCACCGGCGGCTGTCGGCGGTTGGTTGTCGCCGGGCCGACGTGAAGGCGGTGTCCGGCCGGTCGTCATCGTCCGCCGGACAATGCCCGCCGCGCGGTGGTCTCCGTGCGGGCGGCGGCTTTCCGCATGTCGTCCACGGGCGGTGTGGCCGCGAGCGAGTGAATTTCGTATCAGGCTTCGACAAAGTGGCGAATCGCGGTGGGTATGCCGTTGCGGTAGACTGGTCGTTCGTGGCGCCTTCTCCTGATTCTTCGGACGTTCGCCCTGATGCACGTGGCGTCAACACCCGCCAGCAGCTGCTCAGGGTGGCTGAGCGACTGTTCGCTGATCAGGGAATCGCGCGGACCTCCACTCGGCAGATCACGGCGGAGGCCGGCGTCAGTCGGGACGCGATTCATTATCACTTCGGCTCCAAGGCCGGGTTGGTGAGCGCGATCCTCGAGGCCCGGACAGGAGGGCTCCGCGCCGATATCGAACGAATCTTCGCATTGAACGTCCCGGATCGGGATGTCAGTTTTCGTGACATCGCGAACGCGATGGTCGTCGCCGCGAACGAGATGGCCGGCCACGAGACCGGCCGGTTCTACCATCCGTTCCTGATCGCGGTGATGAATGATCCGGAATACCAGCATCTCACCACGTCGAAGGCCACCCCGCAGAGCGAGGCGGTCGTCGAGCTCCTCACCCCGCTCACGCCAGGGCTCAGCGAGACAGAGCGTCTTTACCGGGTGGCGAGCGCGCTGTTGTTGGTGTTGTTCGGAACCGGTGACGGCGGAGTTGTCAAATGGGTCAGCGCGCAGGTCGAGACCACGCCGGGAAACCTTGCGACGATGTTGACTGATGTGGTGGCCGATGTGCTCTCGGGTCGTGGCTCCGCCGCCGGTGGCAGTCCGGTGGGCCACCGGTGGCGGCAGGGAGCCGGTGACGATGATTCCATCGCGGCCGGTGACGCGGTGGTGGGAGCTTCTCCAGCCGCTGCGCGGTAGCGGCTTTCCGCATCCATATCCGCGTATCCGCCTATCCGTGTGTCCGCGATATCTGCGACCGCTGGTGAAGCGGTCCGTGAGCCGCCCGCACCACGCCGGTGCGGGCGGCTCACAGGGCCGGGCCGATGCCGCCAGCCCAACCGCCGGGCGTCATTCCTGTCGGATCACGCCGCGTTGCAGCGGCCGGGCTCAGTCCTCGATCGCGGAGACCCCGACCGGCGTGTAACCGCCTGGCTGGCCCTTGTCGTCCAGGGTCGCGACGAGCCCGCCGCGGACGCACACCGCGGGCTGCTCCGGGTAGGCCTTGCCGTTGCACCGGAAGCTCAGGCCCTCGGCGCCCGGCAGCTCCTGCGCCGGCATCGCCTTGATCGCGGCGGTGACGGACGCGGCCGTGACGTCCCCGGTGAGCTTCTCGACGGCCGCGCCGAAGGCGGCGACCACGGTGAACATGCTCATCGTGCCAGCCCGCCTGACGTCGATGTCGTGGCCGTAGGTGCTCACGACGGCCTGGAGCAGGCGGGTCGAGGGGTTGTCGGTGCCGATGGGTGCGGTCGCGCTGAYGGACATCCCCCTGAGCGTGGACGCCGGCACCGCCTTGCGTGTCGCGTCGGTGATGCACAGCCCGATGGCGACCGTCGGGCCTTCATAACCGACAGCCCGCAGGCCGTTCAGCGCGCTGATGCAGAACGAGTCGCCCCCGATGATCGACACCACGCCCGGATCGCCGGAAGCGATGTCCTGCATCTGCGCCGTCATGTCGGCCGTCCCGGCGGGAACGGCGACGACGTCGAGGGTGAGGCCCTTCTCCTCGAACATCCGCGGTGCGATCGACTTGTAGAAGGCCGTGGCGGTAGGAACGTCGATGACGACTGCGGTCACCTTCCTGACGCCGGCCTCCTTGGCCTTGTCGGCGGGGAGGTTGATCTGGCCGAAGTACGGGTCGGTCAGATTGAAGGTCGTGTCAGCGTCCTTCAGCGGCCCGGTGGCGGTCGTGTTGGCGAACATGAGCGGGATCTTCGCCTGGTGCAGCGGTTCCCAGATGCTTTCCCCGACCGAGGATGATCCGACGACGACGGCGACGACGTCCTCCTCCACCATCCGGTTCGCGCAGTCGGTTCCCTTGCCCGGGTCGGCGAGTGTCTCGCACTTGACCAGGCTGATGGGGCGTCCTGCGATCCCGGAATGATGTTCGTTCAGGTAGGCGATCGTGGCGTCGGCCACCCGGCTTTCGTAGGCGAGGTCCGAGACCGGGCCCTTGCCGTCGGAGATGATCCCGATCCGCACCGGGTCGCCCTTCGCCGGAGCGGACGGCCCGAGCACGTCCGAGGCGTCGGCGGTGCCGGCACCGCTGGTGGCCGTGGTGCCGCCCGAGTCGTCGTCACCACTGCCGCAGGCCGCGACCGTGAAAAGGCTCGCGGATAACGCGGCCACCGCGGCTAAGCGCACTCGCGTTCGGTGTCGAGCCGCTCTGTGACTGGGCACGGTCGGGCGAGAGATCCTGGTGCGCTTCATGATTCAGCCAATCTGGGGGAGGTTGGTCGGAAAAGGTTCATCCGGCGCCGTCGAGAACGGCGTCGGTGTGCTCACCGAGCCGGGGCGCGGGGCGTGAGATCCGCCAGGGGGTGCGGGTGAAACGGTAGGGCGCGCCGGGGTGTGTCTCCTCGCGGCCGGTATGCGGGTCGGTGACCTTCGTGGCGAAGTCGCGGGCGACCAGGTGCGGGTCGTGGATCACCGCCTCCGGGGCTGCGACGAACCCGGCGACCAGGCCGCGGCGCTGGCAGCCCAGGAAGTACTCGTAGGCCGGGATCCGCTCGGCCAGCAGCACCATGGCGTCCCGGGCGGCGTTCCAGATCTGCTGCGCGATCGGATCCGTCCCGAGCTCCACGACACCGACCCCGCCACGCTCGACGCCCATCTCCAGCAGCACGGCGTCCGGGAAGTCGTCGCGGATCCCGACGAGGTCGATCCATTCGAGGATGGACGCGTAGTCCTCGGCCGCGCGTGGCGGGAAGCCGAGCACCACGTAGTTGCCGTCGGCGGCGCGGACCTGGGTCGGCGCCGTCGGCGTCACCATCGCGTGCCGTCCGGTCTGGCGCTGCACGACACCACCGTCGGTGAGCTGGTGGGTGGTGGCGGTCTCGCAGGAGACGTTCAACGCCGCGTCGATGCTGACGTCGACGTGCTGACCACGGCCGGAGACGGTGCGGTTCAGCAGCGCGGTGAGGGCGGCCGTCACCGCGAACATCCCGCCGACGTGCACGCTCTGGTTGCCGCCGCCGCGGACCGGCGGCAGCGAGTGGTCGTCGTAACCGCAGGTGAGCACCGGCCCCCCGCCGGCCAGCAGGGTGAGATCGGTGGTGGGGACGTCCGGGGGCGCGCCGCGCCGGCCGAAGGGTGTCACCGAGACCCAGACAAGCGACGGGAAGGTGGCTGTGAACGTCCCCGGGTCAAGCCGGAGGGCGGCGGTGACCTCGGAGCCGGGCATTCCCTCGATGAGGACGTCGCACTTCGCGAGCAGGTGGTGGAGGCGCTCGCGGCCGGCGTCCTCGGTGAGGTCGAGGACGATCCCGCGTTTGGAGGTGTTGTAATGCCGCCAGTACAGGCTCGCCTCGGGCCCGGGCTGGTCGTCCGCGAACGGCCCCCGGGAACGGGTGGCCGCCCCGTGCGGTGGTTCGACGACGATGACGTCCGCCCCGAGGTCGGCCAGGAGCTTGCTCGGGTACGCGGAGAACTCCCCGGCGATCTCCAGGACCCGTAACCGGTCCAGCGGGCCGTTCATACGACGCCCTCCGCTGCCAGCTCACTCAGCTCGGCGTCGTCGACACCCAGCAGGTCACCCAGGACGTACCGGTTGTGCTCGCCGAGCCGGGGTGCGCCGCGACGCAGCGACCAGTCGGTCTCGGACAGGTGCACCGGGATCCCGTCGACCCGGGCCGGCCCGATGTCGGGATGCTGGACCGTCGGCCACAGGTCCCAGTCGGACGTCGCGGGCGTGCCGTCGGCGCGTTCGGCTGCTGTGCCGTCGATGCGTTCGGCCGGCGTGCGCACCGGGCTGGCCGGGATGCCGGCGGCAGCCAGCCGGCCGGCGAGCTCGTGGTTGTCGAAGCCGGCGGTCCAGGCGGCCAGCCGGGCGTCCAGCGTGTCCTGGCCGGCGAGCCGGGCGGCCAGCGTCGCCAGTTCCCCGGCGGTCGCCCACGGCTGGCCGATCTCGCCCGCCAGCAGCCGCCAGTCATGATCATCGCGGCAGGCCACCGCGATCCAGCGATCCTCCCCGCGGGCGGGGTAGATCCCGTGCGGCGCCATCGGGGAGTTGGCATCGCGGTTGGAGTCGACCGAGCCGGCGGCGCGGGGCGGCCGGCCGTTCAGATGATGATCCAGGATGTCCGGGCCGGTCAGAGCGAGTCCCGCCTCGACGCCGGACAGGTCGACCCACTGCCCCTCGCCGGTTCGGTCGCGGTGCCACAGCGCGGCCAGGATCGCGACCGCCATCGCGTAGGCGCCCATGTGGTCCATGTACGAGAAGCCCCAGCCGGTCGGCGGATGTCCCGCCAGCCCCGCGGTGAAGGTGAGGCCGCTGACGGCCTGCACGATCGGCCCCCAGGTGCGGAAGTCCCGGTACGGCCCGGTGGCCCCGAAGCCGCTGTGCGAGACGTAGACGATGTCGGGCCTGATCTCCCGCAGCCGCTCGTACGGGAAGCCGAGGCGGGCGAACACTCCGCCGGCGAAGTTCTCGGTGACGACGTCCGACACGGCGATCAGCCGGGTGAGCAGCTCCCGGCCGCGCTCGGTGCGCAGGTTGAGCGTGATTCCCAGCTTCTCGGTGTTGTGGTTGTTGAAGGTGGCGCCGAACTCGATACCGCGGCGATCGTCGTGGAACGGCTGGGCCCCGCGGACGATGTCCCAGCCGCCTCTGGTCGCCGGGTCCTCGACTCGGATCACCTGAGCGCCGAACGCGGCGAGGAGCCTGGTGGAGCCGGCCCCGGCGAGCTGGCCGCTCAGGTCGCACACCCGGATGCGTCGTAACGCGTCCGACCGTGCCTCGAGGTCAGGTGGGCACCCCGCCCACCGGTCGACCGCTTCTTCCGCGGGTCCTGACGACGGTCCGACCACGCGCTGCCTCCTCGGTGTGTACCTCGGCGGATCTGCGGAGCCAGTTTCTATCAAGCGCTTGACAGAAAAGTCCATAGGTCTGACCCAAATGCAGGTACACATCCAGATATGTCCGATCCTGGCGGCGTCCCATCCGGAGTAGCTCCATGACCGGCCACGCCGATGACCGCGGATCCGGTAGCCGTGAGCTGGGGATCGATTCACCTGTCGACTCGGCAATATGCTGGCGGCAGCGCCGAAGCGAGTCCGTTCTCGGTGATGTGTTGCGCCATCGGGGGGGCGGCCGGCATGGAATCGCTGCGCACTGACGACCCGGCCCGCATCGGCCCGTACCAGGTGGTGGGGCGGCTGGGCGCCGGTGGGATGGGCCGGGTCTACCTGGGGCGCACCGCGGCAGGGAGACTGGCCGCGGTGAAGGTCATCCGGCCCGAGCTCGCCGACAGTCCTGACTTCCGCGCCCGGTTCGCCCGGGAGGTGGCCGCGGCCCGTGCGGTAGGCGGCCGCCACACCGCGGCGGTCATCGACGCCGATCTTGACGCGACGTCCCCGTGGCTCGCCACCGCCTACGTCTCCGGCCTGTCCCTCGCCATGACGATCAGCCGCCATGGACCGCTCCAGGAAGCGGCGCTGACCACGCTTGCCACCGGGCTCGCGGAGGCGCTGATCGCGATACACGACGCCGGCATCGTGCACCGTGACCTCAAGCCGTCCAACGTCATGCTGGCGGTCGACGGCCCCAAGGTGATCGACTTCGGTGTCTCCCGGGCCGCCGACGCCAGCGTGCTCACCAGGACCGGTGCGATGATCGGCTCGCCCGGCTTCATGTCACCCGAGCAGATGACCGGGGCCGAGGCGGGCGCGCCCAGCGACGTCTTCTCCCTCGGCGCGCTCGTCGCCTATGCCGCGACCGGCCGCGAGCCGTTCGGTGTCGGCCCGACGCCCGCGCAGGTGTACCGGGTTGTGCACGCCGAGCCGGATCTCGACGGGATACCCGGCGCACTGCGCGGGATCGTCGCCGACTGTCTCGCGAAGGAGCAGGCCGCTCGGCCGACACCACGCGCGCTGCTGGCACGTCTGATCTCGGCCGACCAGGCGACGAAGGTGCTCACCGGTCCGACCTGGCCGCCAACCGTGCTCGCCGCCGCGCTGCGCGACGAGGACTCCATGGTGGCGACGGCGCTCGCGTCCTGCGTGACGGAGAACACGGAGCCCCTGGCCGGCGCCTCACCCACGCCCGCCCGACCCGGGGCTGCACCGCCTGCCGACCGGGTGCCGGCCGGCTGGTCGCCGCGCCGATGGAGCCGCGGCCGACGGGGGCGCCTCGCAGCGGGGTTCGTCGTGCTCGCGGTGGCGGCCATGGTCACCGCGTC
The DNA here is from genome assembly GCF_001983215.1 of Frankia sp. CcI49. Taxonomy (NCBI): domain Bacteria; kingdom Bacillati; phylum Actinomycetota; class Actinomycetes; order Frankiales; family Frankiaceae; genus Frankia; species Frankia sp. CcI49. Next base: position 22,567 of record NZ_MOWP01000043.1, on the reverse strand, counting down.
CGTGGTGGTCGCGGGAGGGAAGCCGGATCATCTGACCGCCACCGCGAGTGTCGGCGCGCCGCTCTCCACCGCCACTGCCGCTGCCTCCTTCTCTGCCTCCACATCTGCCTCCTCCTCGGCCGCCGCGGGCCCGTCGGTGACGACATCCGGTCCCACGGCGGCCGTCCTGTCCCCGTCTCCCTCGACAGCCCCGCCGGTAGACGGGCCGCCGCGGGCGAACAACGAGACCGTGCCCGGGACAGCCCGCGGCACGGCCCACGCAGGGACCAGCCAGCCCCCGACCACGCGCGATGAAACGCCGGCCGCGCCGGGGCCGCCGGCGCAGACCGCCGCCCACGTCTTCTCCTTCAGCGGCTCTCTCGCGCGCCGGCCATGCGCGGACGAGGGCGCTGTCACCTCAGGTCGTACGACGACGGGTGTCCGGGTGACCTTCGTGAACCAGAGCCCGGAACCCGTCCGGATCTACTGGCTGGACTTCTACGGCGCGCGGGTGAGCTACGCGCCCGTCGTCGCGCCGGGCGAAAGCTACAGCGCCAACTCCTACCAGCAGCATCTGTGGCTGATCGCCCGTGCGACCAGCTGCCTGACCATCGCCGACGCGGGCACAGCGGGGGGATCCCTCACGATCAGCTGACGCCATCCACGGTCCGCGTGGCGCAGCTGGGCGGGCGCGTTGTCAGGATGGGCCCGTTTTCAGGGTGGGCGCGTTGCCGCCGGGCATCAGCGAGGCTCCCGGTCACCTGAGCGGGTGAGGTGGGTGAACAAGGTGAGCATGTGTTCCATGGCCTCGTCGACGCCTTCCTGGTCGCCGGTGGCGAGGAGGTCCAGGAGGAGCCCGCGGGTGGCGGCGAGTGAGAGGCGGGCCTGGGCACGTGCGGCGGTGGGCTCGAGGCCGTCGCGGGTGAGGAAGTCGGTCATCGGGCCGAGCCAGTCGTCGACGACTCCGTCGAGCAGCGGCTGGGCGTAGGCGCGGCCCTGCAGCGCCTGGGTGTAGATCTCGAAGAAGAGGCGCTCGAACGGCGCCAGCTCCGGCTGGCGCAGCTGTCGCCACATCCGGCGGCCCAGCTCGGCGGCGGACGTCGCCGGAACACGGCGCATCTCGGCGAACGCGGCGCGTTGCTGTTCCTCCATCGCACGTACGACCTCGACGAGGAGGCCGTCGCGGGAGCCGAAGTGGTAGATGAGCATGCGGTGGCTGGTGCCGATCGCGGTGGCCAGCTGCCGCAGGCTCACGTCGCCGATTCCGTGTGCGGTGAGGTGGGCGATGACGTCCCCCAGCAGGCGCTGTCGGGCGCTGTCGGGCGGGCTGTCCGATGGCGGACCTTGCGACGGCATGTACCGGATGGTACATGTACCACGTGGTACAGAAGCCGGGCGGCTGCGTGTCGCCGTCCGTGAGCCTTTGATCGCGTCTCCAGGAGGTATCCCCGATGTACTACGAGACCTCGGTGACCATCGACGCCGCCCCCGACGAGGTCTGGGCCGTGATGCGGGACGTCGAGCGCTGGCCCACCTGGACTCCGACGATGACCGCCGTCGAAGCCGTCGACGCCCCGGGCGGCGAGCTACGCGAAGGCGGAAAGGTGCGCATCCAGCAGCCCAGGCTGCCGGTGGCGACGTGGACCGTGACCGATCTGCTCCCGGGCGCGGGCTTCACCTGGACCTCCCGCACGACCGGAATGATCACCGTCGCCGACCACCGCATCACGTCCGACCCGAACGACGGCCCGGTCACGGTGCGGCTGAGCCTGCGCCAGAGCGGGCCGCTGGCGCCGGTGGTGGCCCTGCTCATGGGGCGGYTGGTGCGCCGCTACGTCGACACCGAGGCCCAGGGCCTGCGCACCCGCTGCGAGGAACGAACCGGCGCAGACCGAAGCGAAGCCTGATGCGTGCCGTTCACACGGGAGAGGACGCCGAGGAGTCGTAAAGCTCTTGTTGTTCTGGTCGTGGAATGTCTCGCAGCCGGGCGGCGAGGGCTCGCCCTGCGGGTGTCAGGAAAACCTGGTTCTGGCCCGTGCTGAGGTCGCGTGTGTCGTCGAGCAGGCCACGCATCTCCAGCTCGTGAAGGGCCTCGAAGAGCTCCAGCTGCCGGGCCCGCCAGACCCGATGCGCCCGGTTGCGGCCGTCCCCGACCGGTGGCGGAGGAGACAACGCGGCTCGGAGGTCGGTGGTGTCGACGCTGCCTGAACCGGCAACCAGGCGAAGTATCTCGATGTACGTCTCGTTCAGCGGCTCGGACGGCTCGGACGGCTCGGGTGGCGTGCTTGGTTCGGCCGGTTCCGGTTCCGGCTCCGGCTCCGGGTTTGGGTTTGGGTTTGGTTCCACGTTTGCTTCCACGTCGACGTCGCCTGGTGGCCGTGGCGTGGCGCGGGTGCGCAGCGTGGAGCTGGGCCTGGTCGCGAGCCAGCTCTCGAAGGTGCTGCGGCGCCATCGTGGCTGGCTGGGCACCGAGGCGTCGTCGGGGGCCGGCAGCTGTCTCAGTCGGCGGTACCTGCGAAGGGTGGCCGGGGTGACCCCGGCCCGCTGGGCCATCTCCTGGTAGCCGACCAGCGGATCCTCCGCCGACCCGGCGGGGCGGGTCTGCGCGGATTGTGTCGAGGCGTCGATCATGGCGGTCAACGTACCGGGTAATCCTGCGATATTTGCTGTGAAGCAAGTGGCCTTCATGGGTCTCGTCAGGTCTCGCGGTCGGCCGGCCGGATCGTTAGCGTGCACCGCGTGGACCTGAGCGAACAGTGGACCTGAATGAACAGGAGTGCCGCCGCCGGCTCGCGGCGGCGCGGGTCGCTCGCCTCGCGACCGTCGGAGCCGACGGCGCACCCCACCTGGTTCCGGTGACCTTCGCGCTGGCCGGCGATCAGGTCGTGACCGCTGTGGACCACAAACCGAAACGCACGGCGGCGCTGCGGCGACTGGCGAACATCGCCGCCAACCCGCGGGTCAGCCTCCTCGTTGATCAGTACACCGACAACTGGCCCGGCCTGTGGTGGGTCCGGGCCGATGGCCAGGCCCGCGTCGTCGACACGCCGGGCGGCGAGAGATCGGCGGCGATCCGGTGCCTGACGGCGAAGTACGACCAGTACCGGGCCGCCGTTCCAGCCGGCCCGGTGATCCTCGTCCAGGTCGAACGGTGGCGGGGATGGGCGTACGCCGACCGAGGAGTGAGCCGCGCCGCGGATCCGGCCGCTCCGACGGATGCCGTTCCAGACCGCCCCGCCCAGGTTCAGATAGGGGTCATCGGCCCCGGAGCCGGCGAGGCGACGCCGGCCCAGTACCAGCTTGCGCGCCAGGTGGGAAATCTGTTGGCGCACACCGGCGCGCGGGTGGTCTGCGGCGGCCGCGGAGGTGTCATGGAGGGCGTCGCGCTCGGCGTCCAGGAGGCAGGCGGCCTCTGCGTCGGCATTCTGCCCGGCCACGACCGGGCCGCCGCCAACCGGTACCTCGGTGCGGTGATCTGCAGCGGCGTCGGCGAGAAGCGGAACGAGATGGTCGTGGAATCGTCCGACGCCCTCGTGGTGATCGGCAGCAACGCGGGCACGGTCATCGAGATCCTGCTGGCGAAGAAGAACGGCGTGCCGGCCTTCGGCCTCGACTGCGCCCCTGTTTCCACCGGCGGAAGGCGACTTGACGCGGTCGTCATCGTCGACGACCCGGCGGAGGCCGTCACCCGAGCGGTCGAGACAGCCCGAGCCAGAGCCCACGCGCACCTTCACCCGGAGTGACCCCGACGGTGCATCGCATGCGTTCTTCGGACATGTCGGTTCCGCCGATGCGGTGAGGTCGCGGTCCCGCCCTGCGACTGAGAGCATGCGGGAAGTCGCGTCGCGTCAGCGTTGTGAAGGGTGGGCCTGTGGCGGTCAATACGGCGGCGGGCCGTGCGGTACCTGGTGTGGTGCCCGGCCACGCGGACGTCATCTTCTTCGGCGGGCCGATCGTCACCGTCGCGGACACCCCGGTGAACGCGGGTTCACCGGAGGCGGTGGTGGTGAAGGCGGGCCGGATCGTGTTCGTCGGCGACCGCTCCCGGGCGCTGGCGGACTGGCGGGGCGCGGATACCCAGCTGCGCGATCTTCGCGGCCGGGCGTTGCTGCCGGGCTTCATCGACGCACATGGTCACCTGACCGGTACCGGTTTCCAGGCGTCCGTCGCCAACCTGCTCGCCGAACCCGACGGGAATGTCACCACCATCGCGTCACTACGGGAGGCGCTGGCGGAGTTCGCGGTGAGCGAGGTGGGCCGGCGCTCCGAATGGATCATCGGTTTCGGATACGACGACTCGATGCTCGCCGAGACGAGGCATCCGACCCGTGACGAGCTGGACCTGGTGTCCACCGACCGGCCGGTCCTCGCCATTCATCAGTCGTTCCATCTGGGTGCGGTCAACAGCCGTGGGCTTGAGCTTCTCGGGTACGGCGCCGGCACGCCGAACCCGGCCGGCGGGGTGATCCGACGCCAAGACGCGGCGCCGCAGTACGGGACACCCGACGGTGTTCTGGAGGAGAACGCGTTCAACCCGGCCGCGGCCAGGGCGATCGCGGGCATGCACGCCGACGACCAGGCCCAGTTCCTGCCCAGGGGGCTGCGGAAGGCCGCGAGTTTCGGTTTCACCACCGTGCAGGAGGGGGCCGCCACGCTCGACCAGCTGGCCGCTATGCGCAAGGCCGCGACGGAGTTCCCCGCCGGGCTTCCCATCGACCTGGTCGTGTACGTCAAGGCGGACGAAGCCGTGCAGGATCCGGATCGGCTCCAGGAAGCCCAGGAATACAGTGCAGGCCTGCGGGCAGCGGGAATCAAGATGTTCCTGGACGGTTCGCCGCAGGGCCGCACCGCCTGGCTGACCAGGCCCTACCTCACTCCACCGCCCGGCACCGGCGCCGACTACGCCGGTTACCCCGTCATCACCGACGACGTGGCCGAGCGGCAGGTGCGGGCCGGTTTCGAGCGGGGCTGGCAGGTCCTCGCGCACGTCAACGGGGACGCGGCCATCGACCAGTTCATCACCGCCATACGGAATGCCACCGCGGCTCTGGGACCCGCCGACCGCAGGACGGTCGCGATCCACTCCCAGACCGCCCGGGCGGACCAGCTCGACGCGTTCGCGGAGCTCGGGATCATCCCGTCCTTCTTCTCCATGCACACCTACTACTGGGGCGACTGGTACCGCAGCACCGTGCTCGGTGAGCAACGCGCGGAGAACATCTCCCCGGCCAGGTGGGCGCTGGACCGTCAGTTGCTCTACACCAGCCACCACGACGCACCGGTCGCGTTGCCGAACTCGATCGCGATCCTGGCCAGCCAGGTCACCAGGGTCACCCGCTCGAACCACACCCTCGGCGCCCACCAGTGCGTGTCCGCCCTCGACGCGGTGAAGGCGATCACCATCAACGCCGCGCACCAGTACTCCGAACGGGACACCAAAGGCAGCATCGAGGTAGGCAAGGTGGCTGACCTCGTCATCCTCGACCGCAACCCCCTCACGGTGCCCGCGGAGGCCATCCGGGACCTCACGGTGGAGGAGACCATCAAAGCCGGGACCACCGTCTACGACAGCCACCGCGACGGGAACGCCCCGGACTGATCCGCCCACCGAAAGCTGGTGGTGCGCCGGCGTTCTGTCGGGCCGTGACGATGCCGCCGCGGGTCGGGATCCCAGCGCAGCAGTCTGTGGCCATCGGTCGGATGTGATCGGGATTGTGCCGAGGCCCGCTAGGATCGGACGCGTTGCGTGACGGTCCTTGGGGGGCGGAGTGGCGTACGAGGGCAGTTTTCCTCGATGCGAGGCCGGGGCCGGGGCCGCCTCGTGATTGAGGACAAGGCCCAGATCGCGGCGGCGTTACCGGGATACGAGATCGGGGGCCGGCTGGGGCGGGGTGCGTTCGGGCTGGTGCTGGCCGGGCGGCATCGCGAGCTGGGCCGCGAGGTGGCGATCAAGATTCTGCCCGCGGACCAGGGCGGCGTCGCCGGGCGTAGCTGGAGCGAGGCCCGGGTGCTGGCCTCGTTGGATCATCCACACATCATCCGGGTCTATGACGCCCTCACCGTTGGTGATCTTCATCTGCTGGTGATGGAGCTGCTGGCCGGTGGCCCGCTGACCACCCGCGAATACGACATGACGGTCGAGGCGGGCTGCGCGGTGGGGCTGGCGGTGGCGTCCGCCCTTTCCTACGCCCATGGGCGTGGGGTGCTGCACCGCGACATCAAGCCGTCGAACGTTCTCTTCGACGCGGCCGGCCGGCCCAAGGTGGCCGACTTCGGCATCGCCAAGATCGCGCAGGGGACGGTGACCACCGCGAGCGCGGTGAGCGGCACCCCTCGCTACATGGCTCCGGAGCAGATCCTCGGCGGCCAGCTCGGGGCGGCGACCGATCTCTACGCGCTCGGCATCATGCTCTACGAGTTGCTGGGGGACGATCCGCCCTTCGACCCGGCGCTGCCCGCCGCGGGGTTCATCCATCACCACCTCAACGTCATGCCCGCCCCGCCGGCGGGTGTGGCGGAACCGATCGCCGAGGTGGTGATGCGCTGCCTGGCGAAGGATCCGGCCGACAGGCATCCATCGGCGCACGCCTTCGCCCTGGACCTGGCCGCGGCGGCCGCCGCCGTGTGCGGCCCGGGCTGGTCCGACCGCGCCGGCATCGGACTCAGCATTGACGACGCTGTCCGAGCCGCGGCCGAAGCGCCCGCCACCCGGGTACTGGCGCCGCACATCCCGGACGCTGTCGAACCACAGCCGGACAGCACCTCGGACCTCCCCACCCAGCGGGCTGCCCACCCGTCCACCTCGGACGTCGCATCAAACTCGGACAGCGCATCAGACTCGGACGGGGTCCCGGACTCGGACGGGGCAACACGTGAAGCACGGACCTGGCGCCCCGGTCGATCCCTGCCCCGGCGGTTCCGCCTGCCCGCTGCCGCCGCGGCGGCCCTGCTCGCCATCGTCGGTGTCGTCCTCGCCCTGACCCTTCCCTCGGGCAAGGATCCCGCCGCACTCACGGTCGGAGATTCCACCGCCTCCGGTGCGTCGGCCGGCACACCCACCTCGACGACGCCCACGGCGTCGAGGCGATCGACGGCTTCCCAGGGGCCGACGGTGAACCCCGGGCCCATCGCCCCTCTCAACCCCCGCCCGGTGAGCTCCGCGCTCACCGGGCATACCAACGTCGTGTCCTCGGTGGCGTTGTCGCCGGATGGCCGCACCATGGCCAGCGCCAGCTGGGACAGCACGGTGCGGCTGTGGGACGTCACCGACCGGAGCGCGCCCCGCCCGCTGGGCTCTCCGCTCACCGGTCACACCGGCTACGTGTTCTCGGTGGATTTCTCGCCGGATGGCCGCACTCTGGCCAGCGCCGGTTGGGACAGCACGGTGCGGCTGTGGGACGTCTCCGACCGAGATGCGCCCCGTCCCCTGGGCGCCCCGCTCACCGGCCATGCCGAAGGGCTGTATTCGGTGGCGTTCTCGCCGGATGGGCGGACTCTCGCCAGCGCCAGTGACGACAACACGGTGCGGCTGTGGGACGTGACCGACGTGGCCGCGCCCCGGTTGCTGGAATCCGCGCTGACCGGCCACACGGACTACGTGTTCTCGGTGGCGTTCTCGCCGGACGGGCGGACCATCGCCACCGCCAGCGGCGACTACACGGTGCGGCTGTGGGACGTCACCGACCGGAACGCGCCTCGTTCGCTGGGTCCGGCGCTCACCGGCCACACCAACCCCGTGCGGTCGGTGGCGTTCTCGCCGGACGGGCATGTCCTGGCCAGTGCCAGCGACGACAAGACGGTGCGGCTGTGGGATGTGACCGACGTGAGTGCGCCCCGGCCGCTCGGGGCACCACTCACCGGTCATACCGAATATGTGTTCTCCGTGGCGTTCTCGCCGGATGGGCGAACCCTCGCCAGCGCCAGTGGCGACTTCACGGTGCGGCTGTGGGATGTCACAGAACCGGGGGTGCCTGTCCCCGTGGCGTCTCCGCTCACGAATCACGCCAGCTACGTCTACTCGGTGGCGTTCGCGCCGGATGGACGGACGATTGCCAGCGGCAGCGGCGACTTCACAGTGCGGCTCTGGGGCCTGAACTGACCGGGCCACCTCGGCGGCCAACGTGGTGGCCGCCCGCCCGGTCCGTCAGGTCGCCGGACTGTAGGAGCGGAGGCGGTGGCAGGGGAGGCGGCCTCTGCCGGAGCAGATTGTGCTGATTCGTCTTCGTCGGTGATCAGTGAATGCCTCGTCCGGTTCAGCGGAACCGGCGGCGCTCRCTCGCGTGTAGTCAGCCGGGCCGTCTTGTCGAGGGCGGGTTCCTCCGGGAAGGTGTCGAGTTTCTGGACGCCGGTGTGAGGCTCGTGCGGCTGCCAGGTTCCCTGTCCGGTGGGGCGACACGAAGGGTTCCTCGTTCCGGCGCTGGACGTCCTCGGCTAGCGCATGATCAACCCGCCGGACACGCCGGAAGGCGACATAGCCCCACATTTGGCCCACCTCGTCTTCGGCGCCGTGGCCGTGTAGGAACAGTGGGCGCTCGGCACACCGTGAAGCTGCCGTCGGGACACCTGCGGGCTAAATACGCTGGCCGTGTTCCTTCGCGGTGGTTGCCAACGCGTGCGGCAGTGTGTTTGCATGACGGCTACCCAGACTGTGCCGCTGGCCGGGCCCTAGTAGCGACGGAGCGTCGCGAGGGGGCAAGTCCGGCTGGCGGCGCACTGGCACGGTTAGCATGCTGGGCCGCCTGGATCTCCATCCAGCGCATAGAGGTAGCCATCGTCGCTGCCGATTACCAGGAGCGATCCGGCCGAAACGGGGGTGGAGTTCACAGCCCCACCGGTTTCGTGGCGCCAGAGTGAGTGGCCGTCACGAGCGTCGAGCGCATACAGAAAGCCGTCGCGAGCGCCTACGTAGACGACTGTTCCTCGTACCACGGGGGACGCCTTGATCGCGCTACCTACCTCGTAGGTCCAGCGTGACGCGCCGCTCTTCCTGTCCAATGCGTAGACGACACCGTCGTAGGACCCGAAGACCACGAGCTCACCGAAGACTGTAGGGGTTCCTTTGATCTGACCGCCAGCCGGGTAGTACCAATCGAGTCTGCCGGTAGCCCGGTCGAGTCGGTGCAGCCGGTGGTCGTAGCCACCGATGAACAGGCTGTCCTCATGGATTTCCGGTGGCGCGTCAAACCATTTACGGGCTCGGTACGCCCAAAGCTCCGCACCGTCGGCGGACCACGCTCGGACGTGGCAATCGTGCCCGCCGAAGTAGAGCGCTCGCCCATCCGTTGCTATCGGGCCATGTACTGGCTGGCTGAGTTCCTTCCGCCATCGCTGGATGCCGGAATGGAAGTCGAGCGTCGTCACACAGCCGTCCGCAGTAGGGACGACCACGGTTTTCCCTGCGACAGTAGGTGCCGCAGTGGGTATCGCCGGGAGATCAGCCTGCCAATGTGTCTCACCGGTTGTGACGTCGAGCGACCACAGACGACTGTCGCCGCCAGCGACCAGCGCGCTCTCGCCACTGATCGTGGGTGCGGATCCGCGGAGCACGGGGAAGTCGCGACGCCACCGAGGCTGGCCGCCGGACGAATCGAGCGCGACCACTTGGTCGACGTTCCCGGTGACCACTAGATACGGCGTCGCGTCCGCCGGTGCCGGTGTGCCACCCAGGTAGAACCGCCACGGCTCTGGCAGCCGACCGTCATCCGCAGGCGGGTTCTGCCGGCCATGACCCGTCTCGGCATGGCTGCCCTCGGGGCGACGCCGTTGGCGTTGTCGCGTCCGGGTCTGCTCGACTGTGTCGAGCGCCTGACGAGCGTCCTGGCGTTCGGCGGGTGCAGGTGCCTGTTCCGCGGAAGCGTCACGCAGCGCGCCGAGTGGAGATGCCCCCACGGTGACCCGTGGCGGCGACGGGGGGGAAACGGACTCGGCGACTGGTGGCGTCGTTCGCGGGGGAACTGGGAACTCCGGGGCTGTGGCAGGCTTGGCCCGGCCAGCCAAACTATGGCCTATCTGTTCGAGCAGGTAGACCCTGGCCGACTCCGCCGGCAGACCGAACAAGTCGAATCCGACCAGGGTGCGTAGCAGCCCTGGCCGGTCACAGTCCTCAAGTCGCACTGGGAGTAGCTTGCGTGCGAAGCCTTCCGGGTCTTCTGCCCGTACGGCCCGCCATTCCTGACCGCCGTAGACGGAACGTAGGTAGGCCGCCGACAGCAACGCCACCATCCGCCCAGCGTGCCTCACTCCCTGCTCCATGCTGGACATCCAGTCCGAACCCGGCACGAAGTCCCACGCCTGGATCAGGACCCGGTAGCCGGCGTCCTCCAGCTGCCAGGCCACCCACTCCGCCCACTGCCGGTCCACGGCCGTGTAGGAGATGAAGAAATCCCACGTCTGCGGCCTGCCCGCAGCCCCCGCATCCGGCACAACCCCAATCCTGGCACCGACACCTCCCTACTGGTAGGCCCCGCCCCTTCCAAACCGGGACCGCCGACAGGAGCGGGCTCTGGACGCACCCACCGTCCCACCCCGCATAGCACCGCGGGAACGCCCCGGGTCGACGGGACCGGCGGAACTGTGCAGTAGTTAGGCCGTCATGTGAGCCAGGTAGGTGGCGAAGGGTTCCAGGCCGGCCGCGGCACGGCGGGCGTCGAGATGTTCCGGGTCGGCGATGGGACGAGGGCCGAGGGCGTCGGTGCCCTGTGGTCCGCGCCAGAACTGGGTCCCGTAGATCTGTGGCTCGTCGCGGGCGCAGAGCACCCGATCGGTCAGGTAGGCGAGGTGCCTGGTGGATGCGTCCCCGGCCACGACCGCGGCCCGCAGCAGCTCCAGGCATTCCGCCTGGAATTCGGGGTCGTGGTCGGCGTGCTGGGCGATCAGCCAGGCGTCGCTCGCTCCGACCGGCCCGACCAGTGTCTCTCCCGGCCAGCCGTGCTCGGCGATGACTGCCCGCAGCCACGCGGTGTTGTCCGCGTCAATCTCTCGCATCCGATCAGCGAGCACCTCACGCTCGGCTGGATCGGCTGCGTCGGTGCCGGCTGCGCCGTCCCGGCCGGCGGGGTCGCTGTGCCGGGTTGAAGTGATGGCCAGCCAGGCGTTCCGCACTTGCTGGTCGGCCTCCGTCCGCCGTGCCAGTTCCTCCCGAAGATCCTCCCGCATGTGCTCATTGTGGGCGAGGCGGGAGGCGGCGGCGGCCCCATCGACTGCGAACGGCCGGGCTGGCTGCCGCCTGCCGCGTCGCACTCGCCGCGGCCTGACACGGTCGGATCGAGGGCGCCGAGCCGCGAAGCTGCTGCTGAGCCCGCAAGCGCACGCCCCGGCGGTCCGCTCTGTCCGTGTTCCGACGGACCGGGCGATCTGACCACCAGGATCTCTACGGTGAACGCTATGGGGATCAGGCACACGTTTCTGGCAGGCGCTGTCGCCACCGTGCTAGGGAGCGGACTGCTCACGGGCTGCGCCGGGCTGGACTCGACATCCGACTCGGACGGCATCGCGGCGTCCGCCGGCCAGCAGGCACTTCCCGCCGGAAGCTGCGGAGGCGCCGTCGAAACGGTGCAGGACGTCGAGGCGATCATCGTCGAGCCCGCGGGCTGCCCCGGCGCGGTGAACACCTACTGGGCCGGCGAGTTGGGCGAGAAGTGGACCCCACCGCGCTACATCTCCTACCGAGACGGGGAGATCCCACCGATCGCCTGCGCGCAGGGCGAATCCGACCCGGCCGCGTTCGCCGACAACGCCCTGTACTGCCCACTCGACGACACCATCGCGTACAGCGTCGACTTCATGACCGAGCTGCACGACACCGGTGGTCCGTCCTACCCGATGTATGTGCTCATGCACGAGCTGGCTCACCGGGCTGCCACTCTCTCCGGCCGCACCGGAGTGGTTTCCCGCGCGGAGGAGAACCAGGCCGACTGCCTTGCCGGCGGCCAGGCCCGCACGGCCGCTGACGCCGACCGGCTCGACCTCGGCGATGCCGTCTCCGGCGTCCTGCTGTTCTTCGGCCTCGGTGACAACCGTGACCGCGGCTGGTTCGACCGCGAGACCGCCACGTCGGAGGGCGCCCACGGCACGTCCCGCCAGCGCGCCCAGGCGTTCACCTTCGGCTATCTACGCGACAACGACACCTGCTTCCGCCTCGGTGAATCACCCACCGGCAGCGTGCTTTTCTGACCGTTGACGGCCTGACGGGTGGAGCATGGCGAGTTCCTGGCTGGTTCAGCCCGTGGCGGCCTCGGTGGCCCTGCGCAGCTGTTCGGCGTCAATGATCTGGCGTGCCAGCTCCTGCTCCGATACATCGACGGCGTCGGGGGTGCCCTCGGCCACGGCACTACGTGCCGGCCGAGTTCCCCACCGCCCGCGCCGTCGAGTTCACAGTGATCTGCCCCGGTCACCTGGGTGATGGGGCTGGCGGCGTGATGCCGGGCCCGCCACGGTGGCAGACGCCCCCTGGATCGGCGCTGCCTGAGCCCGGGGGATACCCTGACCCGCTCTTATTTGAATGAGCGTACGGGGGAAACAGAAATTGACAACGACATGCGGTCTGGCGGCGTGCGGGTGCCGAGGCCTTCTCGCAGGGAAACGAGGCACGCCCGATGGCGGTGTCCTCCGCATGAGTACGCTGGTCCGTCGCGGCCGGCCCGCTCGCCGCGGAAGTGAGGCCGAGCTGTGACGACGCTTCTCGCGTTCCTGGTGTTCTTCGCCCTGATCGGCTTCGTGGTGGGCCTGATCGCGTTCGCCCGGCGGGGACTCGCCTGGGCGCGGATCCGTGACCGCCGGACGGCCGCGGGCGTGACGGCCGTCGCCCTGCTCGTCTTCCTGGTGAGTGCTGCCCTGATGCCCACCGAGGAGGCGGACGAGAGTGACGGAGCTGTGGTCGCGGCCTCCGCGGTAGTGGGGCGGCCCAGCCCGCCCGCCACGACGTCCCCGAGCGCCGGTGGCACCCTCACGGCGACAGCCACGTCGGTCAGCCCGACGGCAGCCGTCGCGTCGGCGACGTTCGTGCCGCAGGCGCCCGCGAGCACGGCGGCCGGGAGGCCCTCCGCCAGGTCGGTGGCGCCGGCGTCGCCGCCGACCACCTCGACCGCGGCGGCTGTGGTCCAGCCTGCACCGGCTGTCGCGCCGCAGCAGCCAGCGGCGGTCGTCCAGCAGCCGACAGCCGCTGCCGCGCCGCCACAGGCCGCGCCGCCTCCGGCCGCGGCCCCCGCACCGGACCCGCGTGCCGGGTGCGAGTCGTCCTACCCGGAAACCTGCCTACGCAGCGGCATCGGCGACTACGACTGCGCGGGCGGCAAGGGCGACGGCCCGAACTACGTCCGTGGCCCGCTGCGCGTCACCCCGCCCGACCCGTTCGACCTTGACCGCGACGGCGACGGTTACGGCTGCACCAGCTGAGCCTCAGCCGCCGCCCGGTGCCCGCCCAGGCCGACTCCGAATGTCACGATCACGCGGTCTGCGTCGTCAGGTCAGCATGGATGAGATTGTGATCAACGGATCCACGGGTGTCATCGGGCGGCGGCTCGTCCGTGAGCTGCTCACCGCCGGCTACCAGGTCCGGGGGGTGACCCGTTCCGCCCGCGGTCGGGAGCGGCTTGAGCGCGTCGGGGCGCGGGCCGTCGAGGCGGACGTGTTCGACGAGGCGTCGCTGCGCCGTGCGTTCGACGGGGCGGACGTCGTCGTCAACCTGCTGACCCACACTCCCGGTGTTCAACGGATGGCCGATCCGACCGCCTGGGAGGAGAACGATCGGCTGCGTGTCGTGGCGTCGGAGGCGACCGCCCGCGCCGCCCAGGGCGCCGGGGCGCGCAGGCTGGTGCAGGAGTCGATCTCGTTCGTGTACGCCGACGGCGGCGACGGGTGGCTCGACGAGGACGCGCCGGTCGCCGGTGGTGGCCCGACGACGTCCGCGCTGACGGCCGAGCGCAACGCACGTGAGTTCTTCGAAGGCGACACCGTCGTGCTCCGCTCGCGCACGCCGCGAGACCTACGTCGGCCCGTGGCTGCCGGAGCCGCTGGGAACGCCGCATCCACGAGGGTCGGCGGCCGACCCGGCCGACCGGGTCTCGCTCGACGAGTCGGTCAGCTACGCGCTGCTGACCGTGCTGGAGCAGCTCTCGCCCGCGGAGCGCACCGCGTTCGTGCTGCATGACGTGTTCGACGTCCCGTTCGGTCAGGTCGCCGAGGTGGTTGGGCGCACACCGGAGGCGGTGCGGCAGCTCGCCTCGCGTGCGCGCCGCCATGTCCGGCGCGAACAGCCGCGTTTCGCCGCGTCGCCCGCCGAGCACGACCGCGCTGTGCGGGCGTTCGCGCAGGCGGTCGGCGAAGGCGACCTCGAGAGCCTCGTCTCCGTGCTGGACCCGGAGGTCGTCTGGACCTCGGACGGTGGCGGGCGTGCGACGGCGCTACGCAAGCCGCTGCACGGCCGGGAGCGGGTCGCGCGGGTGTGGGCGGCGCTCGGCCGGGAGTCCCCGCACCAGCCGGTCGAGATCACGATGAACGGCCAGCTAGGGCTGATGCTCCCCAGCGATGACGGCTATCGCGCGGTGTTGTCGTTCGTCGTCGGCGACGGTCGCATTGCCCGCATCGACACGGTTCGCAACCCGGACAAGCTGCGGCGGGTCTGAGGATACTTCTCTGGGCCTGCCTGGCGGTCGGATATTCGTCGTCAGACCGGAACGCATCGACCGCATGACCTGCTTATGAGAGATCGGTAGATGATCGGCAGACAGGCTCATGTATGTCGGCTCATGTATGCCGCATCGCGGTCTGTTTCGGCGGAGGTTCGGATGCCGAGCGGTTTCTACCTGGCCAGCGACAGCTGTTCCGAGCCGGCGGCGTTCGCGCCGGATGGGCGCCTGTGTGCTTTCGCCTGCGGTGATGGTCGTCTGCGGTCGCGGTTGTGGGACGTGCTGGACGGGACCGAGGCTCGGCAGCTGAGCCGCTCCTTTGCGGACCACACGGACGAGGTGTTCTCGGTGGCGTTCTCGCTGGATGGTCGCACTCTGGCCAGCGCCGGTTGGGATGGCGCGGTGGGCTGTGGAATCTGTGTTCGAAGCGAGCCGTGCCGGCCTGGTAAACCCCTGTGGCACCAACCGGGCGACGGTCGCAGTCGCGAGGGCTGCGTGGGCGCGATGCTCTTCTCGCCGGACGGCGAACATTCCTGCGAGTTCCACAGGGGATATCGCGGTGCAGTTGTGGGATGTTTCCATCCGGATTACCCCGCGCCCGCTCGGCCATGATCGTACCGGCGGCCGTCACGACGAGGCGCTGGCGGTGGCGTTCGCCTCGGACGGGCGCACGGTTGTCCGGGTCAGCGAAAAGAGCCTGCTGTGGATGCGGGAAGATGACTGGCCGCGGCGGCGTCGCCGGGTTGCGAGCCGGCCACCGGGCCGATTTCCTCGAAGGAGATGTTGTTCATCATGTCCGATGGCCTGGAGAACCCGGGTGGTCCACCGGGGCCGTGGCCTCCGCCTCCTCACCCGCCCGCGTCGCCCTTTGCTCCGCCGTCTCCGTCTCCGTCACCGTCTCCGTCTCGGCCGGCCCCGCAGCACCATGGCCGGAGCCAACGGGCCCGGTGATGCCAGGGCCTGCGCCGTCTGGGTTCACCGGGCCCGGACAGGTCTGGCAGCCCCCGCCGCCGGCGTCTGCGCGGACGCACCGCGGACCGGCCGCGCCGTCACCCGGGGGAACGTCGGGCGATTCCAGAGCCGAGGCCACCGCCTGGGTGGCGGCCTCGGTGCCGCTCGTCGGGCTGGTCGCCGCCGTGGTCGTCGGCGTGATGTTCCCGGGCCTCGGCATCGCCACCGCGGTATCGCTGGGACTTCTCGTCGGCTGGGGCTGTGGCGTGCTGGTCGCGGTCATCGACCGCCGGCTCCTGCGGGTGCTCGGGGAGGATCCGGCGCACTGGGCCTGGGCGTTGATCGCGCCCTGGGCGTATCTGTTGGCCCGCGCGCTCCGTCGGCGGCCCGCACCCCGGACGACCTGGGCCGCCCTCGGCCTGTGCGTCGTGCTGACGCTCCTGAGCGCTGCCCTCGCCATGCCGCTGACGAGGAGCGTGTGGTCGTCGACTGCCGTGTTCGACCGGGACCGGGTCCAGCAGGACGTCGCGGCGGAGGTGGAAAGACAGACCGGGATCCCGGTGATCGTGTCGTGCCCGGAGGACCCGCGTCTGTCGGCCGGCTCGAGCTTCCACTGCGCGGTCAGAGGCGACGATCTGGTCGCCGTCGCGGTGGTCACCATGGCGGACGACAGCGGTGGCTACACCTGGATTCTCATGTGATCGCCTACCGCACTTCGCCCAGGTCAGCGACGGTTTTCCGGTCGGATTGACCTTCGTCCGGGCGGCTCGGGCTCATTCGTCGATGCTGTCCGCGGGTGATGTCCGGGTGCGTAACAACGCGCGAACTTGCTTGCGGACGGCGTCGGCCTGTGCCTATCCTCTGGATGCCTTCCTACATGAGGCCCGGGCTGCGCGGTGGGCTGACATGCATGCGATGTGACTGTTCTCGGAACGATTGGAATGTGGACTGGGATGTCCATCCAACTGGTCGGGTCAGGTAACGCGAGGCGGGGGACTGAAAGCAGGTATGGAGCCGCGCGACGGGGATCCACTGCTCGCGGTGGCGTCGCGGGTTTAGGTGGTGCCGCGGGTTGATCCCGCTGTGGGACGTTGCCGGCCGGATCCCTGCCGATGATGTCGCGTTGACCGGCCGTTCTCCGCGGCGGCGTGCGCGCCGATTCGCACGGTACCTTGCCACCCCCTTGCCGCCCCCTTCCGCCGCCGGCCCGGTCATCTGAACGCCGACCGGACGATCGTGTTCTGTTCGGTCGACGGATCCTTGTACCCGGTCTGATTCCGTCGCCGTTTCTCTCCGCCTGAATTCCTGCACCTGGTCGGTGATATCCGCCGCCCGGGGCCTGTCCTCACGCGTCGGACCTTCATCCCGGGAGAATCGTTGGCCGGACAGCACCGTTCCACCTGGCGGGAGACGCTTCTCGGTCTTCCGGAGGTCGAACAGCACCGGGTCCTGCTCGACCTGCTGCGCCGAAACCTGGTCCGCGCTGTCGGCGACGAGGGCGAACGGGTCCCGTTCGACCCCCGTGTTCCGTTCACTCGGCTGGGGCTCGGCGGTGGAAGCACCGCCGGCTTCCGGGACGCGCTGAGCACGGAGCTCGGGCTGCCACTTCCCGCCACGCTGCTGTTCGACCATCCGTCGCCGGAACGTCTCGCGAGCTATCTGCGGGACCGGGTGCTGCGGACATCAGCGCCCGCCGGCGTCGCCGGCGGGTCGTCGCCCGGCGGCGAGGCACGGCCGGATCCGGTGGACGACCCCATCGTGATCGTCTCCATGGCGTGCCGGTTCCCCGGCGGTGTTCGGGGCCCCGAGGACCTGTGGGAGCTGCTTGTCGAGGGGCGTGACGCCGTCGTCGACCTGCCGACCGACCGCGGCTGGGATCTCGCCGCCGGCTACGACCCCGACCCGAGCCGGTCCGGCACCTTCTACACCAGCCAGGGTGGCTTCCTCGACGACGTCGCCGGCTTCGACGCGGCCTTCTTCGGTATCGCGCCCCGGGAGGCGCTGGCGATGGACCCGCAGCAGCGACTGCTGCTGGAGGTCTCGTGGGAGGCGCTCGAGCGGGCCGGCATCGACCCGTTCTCGCTGCGCGGCAGCTCGACAGGAGTGTTCACCGGTATCGCCGTCGCCGACTACAGCCCGCCGTGGCGGGCCGCCCCGGCCGCCGTCGAGGGCCACCTGATGAGCGGAACCCTGCCCAGCGTCGCCTCCGGCCGTGTCGCCTACACCCTCGGCCTGGAAGGGCCGGCGGTGACAGTGGACACGGCGTGCTCGTCCTCGCTGACGGCCCTGCACCTGGCTGCGCAGGCGTTGCGTGCTGGTGAGTGCACGCTGGCCATGGTCGGTGGTGCCACGGTGATGTCCACCACCGACGTGCTGGTGGAGTTCAGCCGCCAGCAGGGCCTGGCACCGGACGGTCGCTGCAAGTCCTTCGCCCAGGCGGCGGACGGCACCGGCTGGGCCGAAGGCGCGGCGGTGGTCGTGCTCGAACGGCAGTCGGACGCCCGCCGCAACGGCCATGCGGTGCTGGCGGTCGTCCGGGGCAGCGCGGTGAACTCCGACGGCGCCTCCAACGGGCTGACGGCGCCCAGCGGGCCGGCCCAGCAACGGGTGATCCGGGCGGCGCTGGCCGGGGCCGCCCTCACTCCGTCCGACGTGGACGCGGTGGAGGCACACGGCACCGGGACCAGGCTCGGTGACCCGATCGAGGCACAGGCGATCATCGCCACGTACGGGCAGGACCGCGCGGCCGACCGGCCGCTGTGGCTGGGCTCGCTCAAGTCGAACATCGGGCATACCGTCGCGGCAGCGGGCCTCGGCGGCGTGATCAAGATGGTGCTGGCGCTGCGACATGGCCTGCTTCCGCGCACGTTGCACGTGGACGCGCCGGCATCCCGCGTCGACTGGTCCGCCGGGCAGGTGCGTCTGCTGACCGAGCCGGTGCCGTGGCCACGGGCCGCCCGGGTGCGCCGGGCYGGTGTCTCGGCGTTCGGGGTCAGCGGCACGAACGCCCACGTCATCGTGGAGGAGGCGCCCCACGTCGCCGATGTCTCCTGCACTGGTGACTCCGTCGCCGATGACTCCCTGGCCGGAGTCTCCCCGGGCGGGGTCTCCGTGGCCGACGACTCGGCGGCCGATGGCGGGCCGGGTCGGCACCTGCCGTGGCTGCTCTCGGCCCGGTCGGAGCCGGCGCTGCGGGAGCAGGCGGCCCGCCTGCTGGCCCGGGTGACCTCCGAGCCCCGACCCGCCCTGGTGGACGTCGGCTGGTCCCTGGTGACCGGCCGCGCCGTACTGGAGCACCGCGCCGCCGTCGTCGCCGCGGACCTCGCCGGCATGCTGCGCGGGCTTGACGCGCTGGCGGCGGGGGAACCGTCCGCGTCGCTGATCCGGGGTGTGACCCGTCCCGCGCGCCACACCGATCGCCTCGCGTTCCTGTTCACCGGCCAGGGCGCCCAGCGGCTCGGCATGGGCCGCGAGCTGTACGGTCGCCACCGGGTGTTCGCCGAGTCCTTCGACGCGATCTGCGCCGCCTTCGGCCAGCATCTGACCCGCCCGCTGCGCGACGTCGTGTTCGGCACCGACCGCGTGCCGCCCGATACGGCGCTGGACCGCACCGAGTACACGCAGCCGGCGCTGTTCGCCCTGGAGGTCGCCCTCGTCGACCTGCTGGGCTCCTGGGGCGTTCGCCCGGACCTTCTGCTGGGCCATTCGATCGGCGAGCTCGCCGCCGCCCACGTCGCCGGGGTGTTCTCCCTGGACGACGCCTGCGCGCTGGTGGCGGCGCGCGGACGGCTGATGCAGGCGATGCCCGGTGGGGGCGCGATGGTGTCGCTGCGCGCGTCCGAGGCGCAGGCGCTCGACCTGATCGCCGTGTGGGGCGGGCTGACCGGCCCCGGCGCGGGCCGGGTGGACGTCGCCGCGGTGAACGGGCCGGAGTCGGTGGTCCTCTCCGGTGATGCCCGGGCCGTCCTGGAGATCGCGCAGCGGTGGCGCGCGGACGGCGGCAAGGCGAGCCGGCTGCACGTGTCGCACGCGTTCCACTCGGCGCATATGGACGGCATGCTGGCCGAGTTCGGTGAGCTCGTCCGTGGTCTGAGCATGCGTCCGCCGGAGATTCCTCTCATCTCCAACCTCACCGGTCAGCTCGCCGACCCGGACGAGCTCAGGTCCGCCGACTACTGGGTCCGCCAGGTCCGGTCCGCGGTGCGTTTCCAGGACGGCGTCGACCGGCTGCACGAACGGGGCGTGCGGACCTTCCTCGAGATCGGCCCGGACGCGGTGCTGACCGGAATGGGCCAGGAGTGCCTGGTGGGCGACGCCGACGCGGTGTTCGTCCCTACGCTGCGGCGGGACGCCGACGAGCACACGGCCCTGGCCCGCGCGCTGGCCCTGCTGGCGGTGAGCGGCGTGGACGTCGACTGGTCGGCGATTTTCGCCGGCACCGGCGCACGCCGGATGGATCTGCCCACCTACCCGTTCCAGCACCGGCGGTTCTGGCTCGGCGACATCCTCTCCGCCCCGGCGCTCCCCGGCGACCTGGCCGGCATGGGGGCCGGCACCAGCAGCGGCGTCGGTGCGGCGGGCGCGCAGGAACGGGCGGGTGAGGCCGGCGAGCGGACCTTCTGGGACGCGGTGGCGCGCGGCGACCTCACCGAGGTGCTGGACATTCCCGCGGACACCCCGTTGCACACTGTGCTGCCCGCGCTCGCGGCCTGGCGGGCGGACCGCCGCGGCCAGGAGGCCGTCGACAGCTGGAGCTACCGGGCGGTGTGGCGGCCGGTGGCGATGCCGCCTGTCGAAGGCACACCAGGCCGGTGGCTGCTGGTGGTCCCTGCGGACGGCGTCGGCGGCATGCCCGCGAACGACATGCCCGCGAACGGCACGTCCACGAACGGAGCGTCCACGAACGGAGCGGTTGTCGACGGCGCGGTCGTGGACGGGTGCGTGCGGGCCATCGAGGTGAGCGGCGGTCAGGTGATCGCGGTGCTCCCGGTAGGGACGGACTCCCACGAGGCTGAGCGCGACTCGACGGCAGCACTGCTGGCCGAGGTGGACACCGGCGGCGGTCCGCTGACCGGGGTGCTCTCGCTGCTCGCCCTGGACGAACGCGACCGGACCGACCATCCGGCCGTCTCCCGGGGCCTCGCGGCCACCCTGACGCTGCTCCAGGCACTCGGCGACGCCGGAATCGACGCGCCGCTGTGGTGTGCGACGCACGCGGCGATGCCAGCCGGCCTGGTCGGTGCCCATCCCGCCGACGGCGAGCCCGCTGACAACGACCCCGCCGCCGCCGAGAACGCGTCCGGTGTGGACGGGCCGTCCGCCACAGGCGACGCCGGTCCCACGGGCGATACCGCTTCCGGCACCGAACCCAGCACGGCTGCTGCCGGGCTCAGCGCGGTCCAGGCGCAGGTGTGGGGCCTGGGGCGGGTCGCCGCGCTGGAGCTGCCGCGCTCGTGGGGCGGCCTGGTGGATCTGCCGCCGGTTGTCGACGGCCCGGCGGCCCGCCGGCTGGCGGCGGTCCTCGTCGGCGCGACCGGCGAGGACCAGGTGGCGATCCGCGACTCGGGAGTCTTCGCGCGGCGGATCGTCCGTACCCGCCCGGACCCGGTCGGCGTCGGCTGGCGGCCCCGCGGCACCGTACTGATCACCGGCGGGACCGGTGCGTTGGGTGCCGCGGTGGCGCGTTGGTGCGCCGACCGGGGTGCCGCCCGACTCGTTCTCACCAGCCGACGGGGCATGGCGGCGCCGGGCGCGTCCGGCCTGGTGACCGACCTCGCCGGCCGGGGCGCCGAGGTGACCGTGGTCGCCTGCGACGCGGCGGACCGGGACGCGCTGGCGGCCGTGCTCGCGGCCGTCCCGGCGACCAGCCCGCTCACGGCGGTCGTCCACGCGGCCGGCGTTGCCGGGCAGTTCACGGGGCTGCCCGACATCGACATCGCCGAGTTCGCCGACGTGGTCACCGGCAAGGTCGCGGGGGCGCGGCACCTCGACGAGCTGCTGGGAGCCCGGGAGCTCGACGCGTTCGTCCTGTTCTCCTCCATCGCGGGCACCTGGGGCAGCGGCGGCCAGTGCGCCTACAGCGCGGCCAACGCCTGCCTCGACGCGGTCGCCGCGCACCGTGCGGCGCGCGGGCTGGCCGCGTCGGCTCTCGCCTGGGGGCCGTGGGCGGAGGGCGGCATGGCTGTCGACCCCGAGATCGCCGGCCACCTGCGGGAACGCGGCCTCCGCCCGCTGCGCCCGGAGCTGGCGGTGGCCGCGCTGGAGCGGGCCGGCGGTGCCGCGGGCGTGCGGACCGTGGCTGATGTCGACTGGGACCGCTTCGCACCGATCTTCACCGCGGCACGCCCGAGCCGGCTGCTGGCCGATCTGCCCGAGGCCGGTGCCGCACTGAGCCCGCGGGGAGCGAACGCGCAGGGAGCGCTCACCCCGTCGACCGCCGGAACGGCGGACACCGGTGGGGAAGCGGACCCGCTGCGCCGTCCGGCCGGGATGTCCGATCCCGACTGGCGCCGGCTGCTGCTCGCCATGGTGCGGGCGGAGACCGCGGCGGTGCTCGGCTACGACGAGGCCGACCAGGTCCCCGCCGACCGGGCGCTGAGCGAGCTCGGCTCGACCTCGCTCACCGCGGTGCAGCTGCGTGCCCGGCTGGCCGATCGGACCGGGCTGGCGCTGCCCACCACGGTGGTCTTCGACCATCCCACCCCGGCCGCGCTCGCCGGATTCCTGGCCGGTGAGCTCACGGGCGTGCGGCCGGCGAGGGAGCCGGTCGCCCCTGGCGGCGGCGCTGATCACACCCCTGGCGGCAGCGGGGATCACGGCGGGGACGCCGCCGCGGATCGTCCGCCGGTCGGTCCCGCGGCTTCTGCGGTGGCCCTGGCCCGGTCGCCGACAGCCTCCCGTACCGGGTCCGGTGACGACCCGATTGCGATCGTGGGTATGGGGTGTCGTTTCCCGGGTGGTGTGTCGTCGCCGGCGGAGTTGTGGGATGTGGTGGTGCGGGGTGGGGATGTGGT
>NZ_MOWP01000042.1:0-115481 GCF_001983215.1 Frankia sp. CcI49 | reverse complement strand
GAGAAGACCGTGAAGAACTATGTGTCGAGCATTCTGGAGAAGCTGGGCCTGGCCAGCCGCACGCAGGCGGCGGTCTACCTGATGAAACAGGCCGGCGAGTAGCCGATCCAGCACCACCCGCGTCACCCGCAGCACCAGCGTCACCTGCGCCCCCACCGCCTGGACGGCGGTGGGGCCCGCGCGGCGCCGGCGTTACCCGAACGTCCCGTCATCGTCGGGACCCAGGTCAGTCGGCTGGTACCCGCTCCGCCCCCTGACACCCCGCCGCAACTGGGGAATCGTGTGCGGCGGAGAGAGTCGCACCAGGTCGGACGATCTCCACGGCCGGATATGCGGACCATCACCGGCACGCCCGCAGGAGAAGGCGGTCGCGTCCGATGGCCGTCGACTGGTCGTCGACGATTACTTGTCTGGAGACGTCGGATGCCCGCAGCGGGGAACTCTCTTTCGATCAATGCCACGCCTCCACCTGATGTTGTGGCTGACATTCCGTCCGGTTCGACGGCCGRGTGGGGCCAGGAAACGATTTCCGGCGAGCTTCGCCTCGGCGGCTGCGAAACCGTGGAGACACACACCTCGATTCTTTTCCTGACCGAGGACCGGGTCTACAAGGTGCGCAAGCCGGTTGATCTCGGGTTCGTGAGTTTCCGGAGCCGCCAGGCACGGCAGGCGGCCTGCGAGAACGAGGTGCGGCTCAACCGTCGGCTGGCACCCGATGTGTACCTCGGGGTGGCCGACATCCGCGACGAGGCGGGGCGGATGCGCGACCACATGGTGGTGATGCGTCGGCTGCCCGCGGCCCGCTGCCTGGCCGAGCTGGTGCGCGGCGGTGCCGACGTCACCGGCGAGGTCCGTGCGATCGCGCGAGCGCTGGCCGCCTTCCACGAGCGATGCGAGACATCCCCGGAGATCAGCAGGGCGGGCGGCGTCGCGGAGCTCGAGGCGCTGTGGCTGGAGGCGATGGACGGCGTGGCGCCCTTCCGCGGCTCGATCCTCGACGCCCCGGTGGTCGACGAGATCGGCCGCCTGGCGCTGCGCTACCTCATCGGGAGGGTGCCGCTGCTGGTGGAGCGCCAGCGGGCCGGCCGGGTTCGCGACGGCCACGGCGACCTGCTCGCCGAGGACATCTACTGCCTCGACGACGGCCCGCGGGTGCTCGACTGCATCAACTTCGACCACCGGCTGCGCGTCGGGGACGTCCTCGCCGACGTCGCGTTCCTCGCGATGGATCTGGAGCGGCTGGGCGCACCCGACGCGGCCCGGACGTTCCTCGACGCCTACCGGGAGTTCAGCGGCGAGACCCACCCGGCCTCGCTGGAGCACCTGTACATCGCCTACCGCGCGTTCGTCCGCACACGGATCGCCTGCATCCGCCACCATCAGGGCGAGCCGGGCGCCGCCGACGAGGCCCGCCGGCTGGCCGCCATCGCGCTGCGGCACCTGCGCCAGGCCAGGGTTCGGCTGGTCCTCGTCAGCGGCCTGCCCGGCACCGGCACGTCGACCCTGGCCCGCAACCTCGCCGAGGGCGAGGGCGAGTGGGTGCTGCTGGCGCGGGAGGACCCGGCCGGCGCCTCGGGACGAGGCGCTGCCACGCAGCGGGCTGACGGCCCTGACAGCGGCGCTGCCGCGGACTGGGGCGCCGCTGCGGACAGGGGCGGGCCGGGGCTCGCCGAGCTCGTGGAGCAGGCCCGGCGAGCGCTCGTCCGTGGGCAGAGCGTGGTGCTCGACGCACCCTGGCCGTCGCGGGAGTCCCAGGACCTCGTCGCGGAGGCCGCGGACGAGACCGGCGCCGATCTGGTGCGGCTGCGGTGCGTGGCACCGCCCCGGGTGGCCGTCGCCCGGGTCGCCTCGCGCCAGGCCGTACAGGCCAGCGGGTCGGGAGCCGAGATGTCGCACGCGGACGTCGCCGCCTACCTGGAGGCCGCGACCCACTTCGACCTCTGGCCGGCCACCCACAACCTCGACACCACCGCCTCCGTCAAGGAGACCGTCGAGGCCGCGCACCGCGTCATCGGCTGACCTGCGTCCCCCCGTGGGCGGAGGTCATTGCGACGCAGGCCACCGCGGGTGAAGATCACGGCGGGGCGCCACGAGGGAACCACGCGGCACCACGAACGGTCAGAAGTCGCTCCCGCCGTCGACGTTGATGTTCGCGCCCGTCATGTAGCTGTTCACCCGGGAGCCGGCGAAGGCGATGACCGGGCCGATCTCCGCGGGATCGCCCGCACGCGGCAGATGCGCCGGGTGACCGAAGTCGTCCCTGATGACGGTCATGGCGTCGGTCAGGCTCTCGGGGTCGATGCCCCGCTCGGCGGGCAGCCCACGCAGATAGTCCTTCATGCCCTCGGACAGGAAGGAGCCGGGTGAGACGGTGTTCACCAGGATCCCGTCCGGGGCCAGGGAGAGGGAGAGGTTCTTGCTGAAACTGGTCAGCGCCGCCTTCGCCGCGGTGTAGGCGACGAGGTCCGGCGACTGGCGTCGCGTCGAATGCGCGGAGACGTTCACGATCCGGGCCCATTCGGCCGCCCGCAGCAGCGGCAGCGCCGCGCGGACGCAGCGCACCGCGGAGAGCGTCCCGATGTCGAAGGTCGCCGCCCATTCGGCGTCGTCGAGATCATCGAACCGGCGGACGCCCACCTCCACCGGGCCGGCAGCGTTCACCAGCACGTTGAGCACTCCCCCGAAACGGCTGGCGACCTGTTCGAACGCGGCTGTCACCGAGCCCGCGTCGGTCAGGTCGGTCGCGATGCCGACGGCGTCCTGTGCGCCAAGCGCGTTCAGCTTCTCGACCGTCTCGTCCAGCGCCGCCCTGCCCCGGGCCAGCACCGCGACCCGCGACCCGTCGGCCGCGAACCGCTCGGCGGCGGCCCGGCCCATTCCCTTCGATCCGCCGCTGACAACCACCGTCGCACCACCAAGGCCAAGATCCACCCTCGACTCCGTTCCCCAGAGCTCGATTCGACGGCCCGCTGCCCGACCGCCGACCAGGAGTGCTCTTCGAACAAAGGGCAGCGACCTGTATATAATATCCATCACAACCGGAGGGCAAGCCCTTCCCGCGTACACCCACCCATCCCGGAGCCGAGGCGGCGCTGCCGTCGGCAGCGCACGCGATCGCGAACCGTGGTACCTCTGTTCTCAGCCGCGCAGCCACCCGCGGCGGGGGATCGGCCTGCCCTCACTGTTCCCACTCCAGCGGAGCAGGCCGTACACGGTGGTTACGGGGGGAACGGTTGTCTCTCAGTCGGCGTGCGCTGCTCACGGCGCCGGTACTCGCATTTCCCACGATCGCGGCGTGCGGCGTCCAACAACGTTCCGCGGACCCGCCGGCGCCTTTCCCCGCGGATCGGGCCCCGCGCTCAGGGCCACCACGGCCCCCCGGCGCCGACCCTTCGATCATCACCGCGGAATCCGTCGGCACGGCACCACCAGCCGGGGCTTCGGCCGCCGGAACACCGGCCGAAACGGCGCACCCGACAGCGAACTCGACGGCGTCCGCGACGCCGTCCCGCACGGAGATCATCTCCCGATATCAGGGCGTACAGCCCACCGCCTGGGGACTGGAGGTGGCCGGTGTCATCACGAGGCTGCCCACCCGTGACCGTGTGATCGCGCTGACCTTCGACGCCTGCGGTGGACCGCACGGCAGTGGTTACGACCGAGCCCTGATCGACTGTCTCCGCGAGAACGGAACTGCGGCGACGCTGTTTCTCAAC
Source organism: Frankia sp. CcI49 (assembly GCF_001983215.1). Taxonomy (NCBI): domain Bacteria; kingdom Bacillati; phylum Actinomycetota; class Actinomycetes; order Frankiales; family Frankiaceae; genus Frankia; species Frankia sp. CcI49. The sequence continues at coordinate 111,765 of NZ_MOWP01000042.1, read as the reverse complement.
TCCCGCTGGATCGACGCGAACCCGCGGGTGTGCCGCGACCTCGCCGCCGAACCGCTGTTCGAGATCGCGAACCACGGCACCGTGCACCGTCCGCTTTCGGTCTCCGGCCGATCCGCGTACGGAATCTCCGGGACGCACGATGCCGGTGAGGTGTTCGACGAGATAGCCGTCAACCGGGACCGGATCCAGGCGCTCGTCGGACACCCACCGCGGTTCTTCCGGGCGGGTACAGCACACTGCGACAACGTGGCGACGGCGATCGTGGCCGATCTCGGCGAGCATGTCGTCAACTTCGACGTGAACGGTGACGCCGGCGCGACGTTCAGCGCCGGTCAGGTCACCCGGGCCGTACTGACAGCGCGACCCGGGTCGATTGTCATCGCCCACCTGAACCACCCCGAGGGCGGCACCGCGCGGGGCTTCGCCAAGGCCCTGCCCCAGCTGGCCGCGGCCGGTTACCGCTTCGTCCGGCTCTCGGACCAGATCGGCACCGCTCGGTAACGCCTACCCGCCTGCTCAGTGGCGCAGCCGGCGGCCTGACCAGCAGGAGGCTCGCGGATCAGGTGGCCAACCAGATCAGGAGGCCAACCACTTGTCGAAGGACGGCCGGTCCTTCACCTGGGCAAGGCCGCCGCGCCGGTGGGCGCGGAGGATCTGCACATACGCCCAGAGGTCGTCGGCGTCGATCCAGCCGGCCCGCCTGGCCGCGATCTTCAGCAGGTCCCAGGTCGTGACGACTCGTATGCCTTCGCGGGCGGCGAGCTGCGCGGCGCTGCGGTCGTCGGTGACGAAGAAGGCCCGCAGGCGACGACGCAGCATGATCGCGACTGTCTCGGCCTCGCCGAGATGCTGGTAGGGACGGTCACCGGGGCTGGCGAGCTGGGCCCGGAAACGCCGCGCCTCCTGAAGCTCCACCGAGCTGGGTGATAGCGGTGGGCCGAAGATGTCGTGCGCGCGGACCAGTTCGTCGAGGCCGGCTTTCCGCGCGGAACGATCGCATTCCGAGGCGACCGTCGCGCACCAGCGGCCCCTGCCGTTGGCCAGTTTCTCCAACAGGTCCATACGGCCGATGATCGCGAAGTTGATCAGCACGGTGTTGTCGGGGAAGAGGAGTGCGGTCAAGGTTCAGAGGCCCAGCGCCTCGGCGAGATCGTCGACATCGACCTCGGGCACGCTCGGGGTGTCGACTTCGAGCGCATCAGGATCGACTCCCAGTAGCCACGCAAGCGTTCCCTTCCCCAACCGGCCCGCCGCGATCGCCTCGATATGAGCATGTTGCAGCGCGAGGGGGATCCGCCGCTGGGTGGCCTCATCCATCCGCAGGGTGATCTCGTCAACACCCGACTCGCTCACCCAGTGGCGCCGCAGCAGGCGCTGGGTGGCGTGCCCCGCCCACTCCCGTACGAGATCGGGAACGTAGCTGTTCACGGCCGTGAGTCGCCGCGCGAGCGCATCCGTGGACACGCCGCAGCGCCACACCAGCTCGGCCAGACCGCCGGCGCTCACCGCCTCCCAGTCGACGGCGTCGAGCGTCTCCCTCGGGAGGAGAAGATCCGCCGCGAAGGCGTTCGCCGCGGCCTCGTGCCCATCCCACTCGGCGTTGGAAAGGCCCTGGTCGTGATGGCCGAGCACGTGGTGCCCAAGCTCGTGGGCCAGGGACCAGTTGTCCCGGAACCAGTTGCCGGTGATGGGAAGCGCGATCACCCGATGCCCGCCGATCGCGAACGAGTAGGCGGTGGAAAGCCCGGTGACCCGCAGGACGTCGACCCCCAGATGGCCTTCCAGCCTGGCCGCGAACGGGCGCACGAAATCCTCGCCCAGCGCGACCGCGACCTTGGCGGGGCTGTCGGGAAGATCCGGCTGATGACACGGCTCGGGGTAGGCCTGGCGGTAGGCCAGCGCGATGCTCTGCAGCACCTCGTCGTCGGCCTCCCGCCCGGGTACGGCCCGCCGGCCGGTGCCATGGTCGAAGTCGTGACGTGCCGCGACGACGAGCCGGTGCGGGTCGGGCTCCCCGGTGATCAACCAGTGAACATCCGCCCCCAGATGGTCGGCGAGGCGCGCCAGCTCGATCGAGGAGAACGCCCGTTTGTCGTTCAGGGCACGGGAGAAGGCATCGGGGGTCATCCCGACGTGGGCCGCGATGGCCCGGTGCGGGATCGTCGGACAGGTCTGTCGGATGTGCTCCAGCACGCGCTCACCGATGCTGCGCATGGCGACCATGCTACCCCCCTGTTGGGAAAATCCCAACAGGGGGTTCGTCCCAGCGGGCCCGCCATCCCCCACACAACCACCGGCGGGCCCCGCCGCGGGCGGTGCGCGGCCGGGTGGATCACGCTTCGCCACCTCCTCATGCCCACGCCCACGCCAGCGACGGCACGGGCGACGGCACGGGAAGTTCGCTCCCTCTTATCGTTGAAGACAACGGGTCCAATCCAAAAAGCACCGCAATGCCCTTGAGATGACAGACGGCCCATGCCTATTCTTGCCCGGGATGTCGCCGGCCTTGCGTCCACCCCGGCGGCATCAGCACCCATTTCGCCCGCACCAGTTCTCCTCCGAATGATATCCGGAGGTCGCGACCCCAGAATCTCCTCGGCGGCCACCCCTTCACCGGCCGCGCTACCCGGCCAGTCGTTTTTCCTCCAGCTCGGACGGAACCGAGGATGCCTGACGAACCCGCCCCGCTGCCGCCCACCCAGGTCGATGCACCCGACTCCTCGCAGAGTCGACGGCGTACAGCCTCGTCGCGAACGGCGGCACCGTCCGCGCCGGCAGGTTTCAGTTCCGCCGTCGAGGCCCTGCGCGCACATTCGGCCCGAATTCCGGATCGAGCTCTGTTCACATTCCTGCCCGACGGCGCGGAGGCGGACCCGTCACTCACCTTCTCGATGGTCGACGCAAGAGCCGGAGTGATCGCCGCGAATCTGCACGCACAGGCGGATCCCGGCTCCCGGGCTCTGCTGCTGTTCGGTGCCGGCCTGGATTTCATCGTTGCGTTCTTCGGTTGCCTGTACGCGGGGGTCGTGGCGGTGCCCGTCCACCTTCCCCACCCGACGCAGCGGGCTCGTGGAGTCCTCCGGCTGGCCGGGATCGCGGAAGACGCGCAGCCCGCCGTCGTTCTCACCACCTCCGCCGTCCGGGCCGCCACCGAACCGGCGGTGAAGGTGATTCCAGAGTTCCAGGACGCCGCCTGGCTGACAGTCGACACGATGGTCGACGCGCCTGGAAGAGGATGGGAGCCGACCACCCCCGACCCGGAAGCCCTGGCTGTGCTGCAGTACACGTCCGGTTCGACCGGCCAGCCGAAGGGGGTGATGGTCACCCACCGCAACATCACTCACAACATCGATCTGATTCGCAGGTCCTTCGAGCTCGACGAGTCGGCGGTCCTCGTCGGGTGGGCGCCGCATTTTCACGATCTGGGGCTGATCTCCATGATCCTCCTCCCGACAATGATGGGCACCCATTCCGTGATGATGCCGCCAACCGCTTTCCTGCAGCGGCCGGCGCGGTGGCTCGGCGCGATCTCGAAATATCGCGGCACGTTCTCGGCGGCCCCCAACTTCGCGTACGACCTGTGCGCACGCAAGGTCACCGAGGAAGAGCGGGAATCTATCGACCTGTCGTCCTGGGCGGTCGCGGTGAACGGTTCCGAGCCGATCCGCGCCGAGTCCCTGCGGCGTTTCTGTGACACCTTCGCTCCGGCCGGGTTCCGGCCGGGTTCCATGGTCCCTTCCTACGGGCTCGCCGAAACCACGATCATGGTGACCGGCGTGCCGATGGGAGCACCGCGGATATTTCGCTCCTTCGACGCGGAGGCACTCGACCGCGGCATCGTGCGGAGCGTGCCGGAGGGAAGCCCGAACGCGCGTGTCCTGGTGTGCTGCGRCATCAGCCAGGACCTCGATGTCGCCATTGTTGATCCGCAGGAACGCACTCGGCGTGCGCCGGGACAGATCGGCGAGATCTGGGTCGCCGGGCCGAGCGTGACGGCAGGCTACTGGCAACGCCGGGGCCTCAGCCAGGAGGTCTTCGGGGCGACGCTGAGCGACGGCGGCGACGGACCGTTCCTGCGGACGGGCGACCTCGGTTTCCAGACCGAGGAGGGTCTTTTCGTCGTCGGACGCGCCCGGGACCTCATCATCGTGGCCGGGCAGAACCACCATCCACCGGACATCGAGTGGACGGCCGAGGGCGCCCACCCCGCGATCCGGCCCGGATGTGTCGCGGCCTTCGGGGTCGCGGGCGAGGACGGCGAAGTCGTGGTGGTCGCCGCCGAACTCCGCGCCACTGGTGCGGGCATCGATTCGGCGGGCCCCGCGGGCGCCGGAGACCTCGAAGGCGTCGCGGCCGCGGTCCGACGCGCGGTGATGCAGGAACATCGGCTGGCAGTACGGGACGTCGTCCTGCTCCCCGCCGGATCTCTTCCCAAGACGCCGAGCGGCAAGCTGCAGCGCGCCCAGGCGCGGAAGGACTATCTCGCCGGCCAGTCTCCCTGGCGGCGACTCGCCTGAGGCCGCGGCCGCCGAGAGCGGCACGCAAGCCCTCAACCACTGTCGAGAACCGGGGAGAACAGCATGGAAGAGGCGGAGCTGGGCGCCTGGCTCAGGCGGCGGATCGCGCAGATCGCCGGTCGGGAGGCGAACGACATCGCATTCCACGAACCGCTGGCGACGTATGGGCTCTCGTCGATCCACGCTGTCGCTCTCGTCGAGGAGCTCAGCTTCCGCCTCGGCAGAAGGATCCCATCCACGGTCCTGTACGAGTTCCCCACCCTCGGTGCGGTGATCGCCCATCTCGAGGGCAGGGCGCCGACCGGGCCTGGCAGCGCCGGGGCCGGCCAGGTCGCATCCGGACCTGTCGCCAACGAGCCGATCGCCATCATCGGTATGGGCTGCCGCTTTCCGGGGGCCGCCGGGCCGGATGCGTTCTGGGACCTGCTCGAACGCGGTGTCGACGCGGTCGGAACGGTGCCCGACGGGAGATTCTCACGGTGGCGAGGCCGACGCGAGGGAATTGATGCTGCGAGCCGGGCGAGGCTCGGCGGCTTCCTCCCCGAGGTGGGCGGGCTCGATCTCGATTTCTTCGGCATCGGCGAGGACGAGGCCGCGCGGATCGATCCACAGCAACGGCTGATTCTGGAGGTCGCCTGGGAGGCCCTTGAAGACTCGGGGGTCGATCCCCACAGTCTGGCGGGCTCGCCGACCGGGGTCTTCGTCGGCATCTCCAGCTCGGACTACCGAGGCGTTCTGACGGAATCAGCGGCGGCGGACGCCTTCTCACTGCTCGGCGGAGCATCCAGCGTCGCCGCCAACCGGCTTTCGTACCTGCTCGACCTTCGCGGGCCCAGCCTGGCCGTCGACACAGCGTGTTCCTCCTCCCTTGTCGCCGCTCATCTCGCCTGCAACGCCATACGAAGCGGCGAATGCGCGATCGCCGTCGTGGGCGGTGTGAACGTGATCCTGGATCCCTTCATCACGGCGGCGTTCGACAGTTCGGGCGTCATGGCACCAGACGGGCGCTGCAAGGCCTTCTCGGCGCAGGCGGACGGTTATGTGCGCAGCGAGGGCGCGGGCGTGATCGTTTTGAAGGCGCTGAGCGAGGCGCTGCGCGACGGCGACCGCGTCTCGGCGGTGATCCGGGGCTCGGCGGTGACCTCGGACGGGCGGACCAACGGACTGCTGGCACCCGGCCGCCAGTCGCAGGAGGACGTCGTACGGCTCGCCCTGGCCCGCGCCGGCGTCGAGCCGCGGGAGGTCGACTACGTCGAGGCTCACGGAACGGGCACGCCGATCGGTGACCAGATGGAGGCGTCCGCGCTCGGTGTGGTGCTCGGCAAGGGGCGCTCCGCCGATCAGCCGTGCGCGATCGGCTCCCTGAAGACGAATGTGGGGCACCTTGAGGCCGCTGCAGGGGTCGCCGGCCTGATCAAACTGGCCCTGTGTTTCGAACGGAACGCTCTCCCACCCACGCTGCACTGCGCGCAGCCGAACCCTGACATCGACTTCGACGGCCTCGGGCTGCGAGTGCAGTCCACGCTGCGGAGGTGGGAGCCCGCGGGGGCAGGTGCGGTGGCCGGTGTCAGCTCCTTCGGCTTCGGCGGAACCAACGCGCATGCCGTGCTCGGCCCCGCCCCGGCGGCCGGACGTCCGGCGGGTAACGGCCAGCATGCTGAGCAGCCCGAGAGGGCCGTCCAGATTCTGGCGTTCTCCGCAGCCACCGAGGAATCCCTCCGGGCCCAGGCCACTCGCCACGCGGCGTGGGTCGAGAACCTCAACCGCACCGATGGCCTCAGCGGCCACCAGGGCGACAGCGACAGCGACGGCGACAACGACGGCGAAGGAGAGCTCCGGAAGGGATGCGCCGAGGCGACGCTGGTCCGAGGTGGCGGCGGATTACGTCGGYGCCGTTTCCGAGCCGCGTTCGCCTTCGAAGGCGCCAGTGATCTTCTCCCGCGGCTGCGGGATCCGGCGATGGCACCCGTACCTGTGCCGGAGAACCCCGATGTCGTCTTCGTGTTCCCCGGACAGGGCGCGCAGTGGGTCGGGATGGGGCAGGCACTGATCGCGGCGGAGCCCGCCTTCGACCTCGCCATCTCACGCTGCGAGCAGGCGTTCTCCCCGTTCGTCACCTGGTCCGTCCGCGAGGTCCTGACCCGGGAGGGGACCGCCGCGGAGCTGGACCGCATCGATGTCGTCCAGCCGGCGATCTTCGCCATCCAGGTCGGCCTGGCCGCGCTGTTCCGGGCGTGGGGCGTGCGACCGGCCGGCGTCGTCGGGCACAGCATGGGCGAGGTCGCGGCGGCCCATGTCTGCGGCGCGCTGCGGCTGGAGGACGCGGCCCGGATCGTCTGCCGCCGCAGCGCGCTGATGATGCGACACCGCGGGCAGGGCGCGATGGCGGTCGTCTCGCTGCCGGTGGCGCGTGCGCGGGATCTCCTGCGGCCGTACGGCGACCGGCTCTCGCTCGCCGCTCACAACGGTCCGGAGACGATCGTCGTCTCGGGCGAGAACGAGGCTGTCGACGAGTTCGTCGCGGCCCTGGAACCGGCCGGTGTCTTCGGCCGGCGGATCCAGGTGGATGTGGCGTCGCACTGTGCCCTGATGGACGATCTCAGGGAGGATCTGCTCTCGGAGCTCTCCGGGCTTTCGCCGCGGCGGGCGACCGTGCCGTTCTACTCGTCGCTCACCGGGCAGCGCTTCGACACGACCGCTCTGGATGCGGCCTACTGGTGGCGCAACCTACGTGAGCCGGTCTCCTTCGCATCCGCGGTGCGCGACGCCGGATCCGCACAGCACGCCGTCTTCCTGGAGCTGAGCCCGCACCCGCTGCTGTCCGTATCCGTGGCCGAAGGTCTCGCGGCTGCCGGCCGGCCCGCGACCGCGCTGGCCGCGATGCGACGGCTGGACGAGCGTGCGCCCTACGAGGCGGTGGCCGCACTGTTCGAGGCTGGCTGCGACATCGACTGGCCCCTGTTCCACGGGGGCCCGGTCCGCGCCGGCACACGTCTGCCGTCCTACCCCTGGCAGCATCAGGAGTGCTGGGTCGAGCCCGCCGGGGCGCCCGCGGAGGGGACGATGGTCACCGGTTCGCTGCCGGCGATCCGTGACCACCAGGTACGCCAGCGGACGATAGCCCCCGCCGCGTGGATGCTCGATGCCGCGCTGGACGAGCTGAATCCGGGCCCGGCCAGCCGGTACGGTCTCACCGACGTCCTGGTCACCAGCCCGTTGGCGGTCGCCGAAGGCGAGTCTCGCCGGGTGCGGGTCTCCCGGCGCTTCCGGGCGCGGAACGAGCCGGACCTGACCGTCGAAAGCCGGCCCGCCGACGACCGGAGCGCCGTGTGGGAGGAACACGCCTCGGCGCAGTGGGCGCCGACCGGGCCGCTCCCGTCCGCTCCCGATCTGGCCGCGATCCGCCGGCGGTGTCCCCGGGACGTCGAACCTGAGGCCCTGTACGAGCATCTGGCCGCGTCGGGCCTCACCTACGGAACCACCATGCGGATGGTTACCGGCATCCGGCTGGGCGACGGGGAGCTGCTCGCGCGGCTTGCCCGGCCCTCGGCGCGGACCCGCGGCCGCTGGCTCCCCGCGGACGTCGCGGACGGTGCGATGCAGTCTGTCGCCGCACTCTCCCTCGACGGTCCGATTACGGGCACCTTCGTCGGATTCGGGTTCCAGCGGGTGGACGTCTTCGAGAAATGGTCGGGGCCGACGCAGGCTCACGTGCTCCTTCGTAGCGACCTCGACAACCGGCTGGACAGCTTCGAGTGCGACGTCAACATCCTCGACGACGCGGGCCGGGTCCTCGTGCGGTTCGCGGGGGTGTCACTCAAGCGCATGCGTGACCGGCACACGCTGCGCTTTCTCGCCGTGGAGCGGATGCCGCGGCCCCGACCCGCCGAGCGGGCCGACCACACCGACGAGGTCATCATCCTGGCCGACGACGCCCAGCGGTGCGCACGCCTGGTGGAGGAGCTGCGCAGCGGCGGCACCACCGGCGTCGTCGCAGCGGTGCCCCAGGGCGAGGATGGCCTGGCCTTTCTGGAGGCGCGGCCGCCAACCGCGCGTCTGGTCTGCGTCGAGCCGGAACGGGACGCCTTCCTCGCGTTCCTGCGGTGCGCCGCGCGGAGCCAGCCCACCTCGCACCGGGAGCTCACGCTGGTGACCAGCGACGCCGCGCTCCCCCCGCTGCTGCGCGCGCTGGAGCGGGAGACCGGATGCTGGTCGGGACGTGCGATCCAGATCGACGCCACCGAGCTGGCGACCCGTGAGCTGGCGCGCGACCTGGCAGCGGAGCTCGCCGCGCCACTGAGCTCGTTCCACGTCCACTACCAGGGCGGGGAACGCACGCTGCCCTATCTCACCCAGGTGGAGGCCACATCGGCCGCGGCCCCGCTCAGGCCGCGCGGGGTCTACTGGATCACGGGTGGCCAGGGAGGTCTGGGATCAACAGTCGCGGTCGCTCTCGCCCGAGAGGCAGGCGCCCGGCTGGTGCTCACCGGGCGCCGTGACCGGCTCGATCGCGGCGTCAGGGATGCGATCGAATCCGCTGGTGGTCAGGTTCTCTACCGCCAGGCCGATGTCACCGACGAAACCGCCGTGCGGCGCGTCCTGGGCGAGGCGCTCCACCGTTTCGGCGCGTTACACGGGGTGATTCACACCGCCGGCATTCTCGATGACTCGCTGCTTCAGTCGACGTCCACCGACCGAATGCATGCGATCATGAAGCCGAAGGAACTCGGGGCGCAGGTCCTCATCGACGTGGTCACCGCCGAGGACCCCGACTTCATCGTGCTTTTCTCCTCGCTGGCAAGCCTGCTCGTGACGCCAGGCCAGGGCTGCTACGCGGCGGCCAACGCGGCGCTCGACGCGCTCGCGTCGAGCGCACGTGGCCGGAACGCCTCCGTGCGCACGATCAACTGGGGCCCGTGGGCTGAGCTGGGAATGGTCGCGGACGCCGAGCATCAGCGCGAACTGCTCGAGGCGGGCCTCCATCCGATCGCGCCGCCCGACGGTGCCCGCGCGTTCCTCGAGTTCCTCGCGAGCACGCACCGACAGGTCGCGATCGTGGATGTGCGTGACGACGTCGCGGACGAGCTGGTGGCCCAGTTCAACCGCGGGCAGCCGGACACCGTACGCGCCGGGCGGGGCGGGCAGACCGGCTGGCCGGGGAGCGCTGGCAGCTCGGCTGTGGGCGGTTCGGCAGGGGGTAGCTCGGCAGTGGGCGGTTCGGCCACGGCGAGCTCGGTCGCCGGCTTCGTCCTGGCCGAGCTGGGCCGTGCCCTGCGCCGCGCACCGGACGAGATCGACCCGTCGGTCCGGTTCGACCGCCTGGGGGTGGACTCGCTGCTGGCCGTCTCGATCACCCGCCGGATCGCCGCCCACTTCGAGCTGGACCTGCCGGCGACGTTCATGTTCACCCGCCAGACCGTGGACGCGGTGACGCTCTACCTGAACGGCTTGCTCGGGCTCGGAACGCCGGGTGGCCCCGAGGGCGCGCAACGGCCTTCCGGGGATGTTGTCCCCGAACGCCGCGCGGACGTCGCAGGCCCGTGACGGCCGCGTCCCAGGCCAGGCCGAGCAGCCGCGGGCCCGGCGCCAGTTCCCCTGATGAGGATGGTCATGGAAGACTCGAGAAGTCGATCACAGTGGGGAACGATCTGCCGCACCTTCGCCGACGAGGTGATGGCGCCGCATGTCCGTCGCCACGACGAGGAACGCTCCTTCCCGCGCCAGGTGCACGAACGAGCGGCGGCCGAGGGCCTTCTCAACGCCCGGTTCCCGGTGGAGCTGGGCGGCCGCGGAATCTCCTGCGCCGACTTCGCCGAGGGAATCGCCGAGCTTTCGGGCGCCTGCCCGGCGATGACCTGGACACTGGTGTTCAATTTCGGCGCGCTGCATCCCGTGCTCGCCGCCGGAACCCCGGAGCAGAAGGACGTCTTCGTTCGGAGGCTGCTCAGCCGGAACGGTTATGCCGCGCTGGGCCTCACCGAGCCCGAAAACGGCTCGAACCTCCTGGCGACCCGGACTCGCGCCGTGCAGACGGAGTCCGGGTGGCTGCTCAACGGGGTGAAGTGCATGTCCGGGAACGGGACGGTCGCCGACGTCTTCCTGGTTCTGGCCAACACGGTGGTGAGCTCCCGGAGCAGCGGCCTGTCGTTCTTCGCCGTGCCCCGCGAGTCTCCCGGTGTCGACGTCGGCCCGGATGTGGAGAAGGCGGGTTTCCGCTGCCTGCCCACCCCCACCATCACCTTCCGGGACGTCGCGCTGGAGCCGGTCAGCCTCGTCGGCCGGGTCGGCGACGGTGAGGCGCTGCTGACCGAGCTTCTCGCGACGATCCGCATCGGCGGGGCGGCGTGCGGGACGGGAATCGTCACCGCCCTGCTCAGGGATGCCCTGGTGTGGGTCCGTGAACGCCGCCTGTACCCGGACGACCGGATGGACACCCTGAGCCACGTTCAGCTGACGCTGGGGCGGCTTTACGTCGAGCTCTGCGCGGCCCGCAGGCTGCTCGACGCCGCGACGAACCGGGTCGATCAGGGGCTGTCCTTCAGCCGCGAGAGCACCATGGCCAAATATGCCGCCACAGAGCTCGCGGTACGCGCGTCGAACGAGATCCTGCAGCTTCACGGATGGCGGGGGATCGCCACCGACTACGGCGTCGAGAAACGCTGGCGGGACTCACGTGTTCTGACGATCTTCGAGGGTTCGAGCGAGATCCAGCTGCGCCAGGTCTTCCGCGAGATGCGCAGAGCCGCCGCCGGCGCGGACGGCCTGTGACAGCGAGGCCTTGCCCACCGGGTTCATGAGCCGAGACCACCGGCACGGTGCCGGACATTTGATCAGGGACGATTTCGATCAGGACAGGGACCGCCGCCTGCGCCCGTATGCGTAGGCTCTCCGACCGCCGACTGGAGAACTGCGATGCCCATCTCGTGGGACGTTATCGACGACAATCTGGTGAACCCCGAATGGTATCTGGAGGATGACTACCGCGAGGCATTCCGCCGGCTACGCGACGAGGACCCGCTGCACTGGTCGGAGAACAGGGCATTCGGCCGCGACTACTGGGTGGTCACTCGGTACGACGACGTCAGGGCTGTCATCAGCGATCACGCGGCCTTCAGCTCCTCGTTCGACACGAGGTTTCCGCGGAACCCGCAGCGGCTGTCGACGGACCAGCGCCGGGCGCTCATGTTCGACGTCAGCGTCGTCATGATGGACCCGCCGTACCACACGGTCTACCGCCGGCCGATCAACAAGCATTTCAGCGTGCCCGCGATCGGTCGGATGCAGAGCGACATCGAGAAGATCATCGATGAGCTCCTCGCCACCGTCGCAGGCCGGGGCGACTGCGACATCGTCGAGGACATCGCCGCGCGGCTGTCCATGAACGTGGTCTTCCGCCTGCTCGGTGTTCCGGAAGCCGACCGGCCGCGGCTGGCCGCGCACGCGTGGCAGGCCTTCGCGCCCGCCGATCCGCGCAACCACATCCCGGGGAGGTCTCCCGCAGAGATCTCCTTCATCGGCATCCAGGCCGTCGCGCAGTACGCCCGCGACCTGGCGAAGGACCGCCGGGAGAACCCACGGGACGACCTCGCCACAGTGATCACCCAGCTTGTGGTCGACGGAACCCAGCTGGACAGCCATGAGGTCGCCGGCTGGTTCGTCACGCTCATCATCGCCGGGATCGAGACGACCAGGAACGCGATCTCCGCGGGCACCTGGCTGTTCCTGACCAACCCCGACCAGCTGGACCTGCTGCTGTGTGACCCGGAAACTCACAGCAGACGCGCCGGCGAAGAGGTCCTGCGGTGGGTGACGCCGGGCCGCGGTCGGCTCCGGGTCGCCCGCACCGCATACGAGATGCACGGGAAGACCATCCGGCCCGGTGACTGGGTGCTGGCCTTCCTCACGTCCGCGAACTGGGATGAGCGACGCTTCGAGAATCCCGAGGCGTTCGACATCACCCGGTTTCCCAACGATCATCTCGCGCTGGGCGCCGGCGTTCACCTCTGTCTCGGGCGGGCGCTCGCGCGCCTGGAGCTCGCGCTGCTGTGGCCGAAGCTCTTCACCGCCCTGCCGAACATGAAACTGGTCGACGACGGCCCCCCGCAGTGGCTGGTGGACCATCAGGTGTCGGGCCTGCGTTCGCTGCCGGTCACCTTCACACCCGCCGGGTGACGGGCAGGCCGACATCGGCGGTGCATGCCGTCGACCGGTATTCGGGTGCCACCGGCACCGGCGACCTGCGGCGCTCTTCCGGCAGTGGCCCCGGACCCGGCCGAGGAGGTTTCATGAGTCCGGTGAAGCTGACAAAGCTCGCCCGGATGAGTTCGGGGCGCGTGACCGCCGCGTTTCTGATCAGCGGCACGGTCCACCTGGTACGGCCCGCCGTGTTCGAACCGGTGGTACCCCGGTGGCTGCCGCGCCCCCGCGAGATCGTCTACGTGAGCGGCGTCGCGGAGCTGGTCTGCGCGGGCGGGCTGCTCGCGGGAGCGCCGTGGGCCAGGAAGGCCAGTGCCGTGCTGCTCCTCGGAGTCTGGCCGGGCAACCTGCAGATGGCCCTCGACGCGACCGCGCAGGCACGCGCAGACGACAGACGACCGCGCGACCTCGCGTTCGCCACCGCGGCCTGGGCCCGGATGCCGCTGCAGATCCCGATGATCCGAGCGGTCCTCTCCACCGGCCACCCGCGCTCCGGGCCGACGAAAGGCTGACCGGCCGCGGCCGGTCAGCCGACCGGGGACCGGGGACCGGGGACCGGGGACCGGGGCACCTTGCCTCAGCCCACGCCTGACTGCAGGGAGTAGCGGAGCAGGGCCCCCACACCGTCGGCCGGTGACTCGGGCGTGTCCGGTGGGATGGCGTGGATGGAGGCGCCTGTTCCCAGCGCCGCCCGAACCAGCGCATCCTCCCGCGCGGCCCGCACCGGCCGCCGCAGGCCGTCAGCGCCCGCCGGGTCGAGAGCGATCTCGGTCGCGTCGTCGCCGATCCATGCTGGTTCGTCCGCCGACGGGCTCTCGGCCAACAGCAGTCGGCTGACCTGGCTGCGGCTCAGGGCGTAGGCGGTGGCCGCGGCGCCGTCGGAGGCCGCCAGCATCGGCCGGCCCGGCGATCCCGCCGGGGCGGGCCCGATACCTGCAGGCCCACCAACGCCATAGGGCCCGCTGGCCCCTGCCGGCCCACCGAGGCCGGCCTGCACCCCGGAGCCGACGCCTGCACCCGCGCCGACGCCAGCGCCGACGAGGGTCCGGGCGCGACCGCGGTACCGCTGGAACTCGGCCAGCAGCTCGGACCGGCGTCGCGCCACCTGCACGGCGAGAACCTCCGCGACCCGGGTCGCGAGATGATCCGCTGAACCGTCCCGGGCCCGGCTGCCCTGGACGACCACCACCTTGGCCGCAACCTCACCGGGCAGCTCGTCGCGCAGCAGGCTCAGCGCCTTCGGGTCGCCGGCGAGGATCACCACCTCCGCACCCGTCTCGCGGCAGGCGCGGGCGATCAGCTCCGCGTCGTCCTTCGCGCCGTGCTTCCAGTGCTCTTCGACGTGGCTCTCGTACCGCCGCTGCGCCCAGCCGCCGGCATGCGCCTTGTGCCACGGCGGACGGGTCGTGTCCTGCGAGATCGCCTCCGCCGGCAGCGGCCCACCTGCATATGCGAGGACGTCCACCCCAAGCCGGTCGACGACGGCGACCACGTGGGGAAGCCGGGAATCCATCCAGTCCAGCACGGGCAGCAGGTGCGGCAGCCCGCCCACCGCGAGGACGTCAACGTCCGACCGCCCGGGCAGCCACTGCGTGAGGCACGTCCGCGCCTGCTTCCCCTCGCCTGACACGACGACCACCCGGGTACCGCCCTCACGCTGGTACCGGTCGCCCCGCTCCGCCATGAGCAGCTCGCGGACCTCCGGCCCGATACCGAGCCGTTCGAGTTCCGCGACGATGTCGCGCCACCGCAGGTCGTACAGGTGCGCCGCGTTCTCCAGGACGGGGTTGCTGCTCGCGTACGCGGTCACGTACCGGCCGGGTGAAGCATAGAGATCACGCACCGTGCCGATGTCCATGTGAACTCCTCCGTCCGCTCCCGGCAGCCGCCTGCCGGCATCTGACCCGGAGCGTCACAGGACCTGATCGGAGGTCCCGTCGTCGGTCCACATCCGGGGCGCTGCCCCGAACGACGTCTCAGGGAAGGGCTGCCCTCCTGGTGAAACGCCAACCTCCCCGGCGGATCCAGGCGGCACGGACGGCGCCGGTCAACTGAAGCCAAGCTGTCGAATCCCGTCAGCGGCGATGATCGGGAGGAGCGGGCAGTTTCAACTCCCGGATGCCAACGCGGGTCAGGGAGTACGAGCACGGGCCGGCAACATCGGTAAGGGGCTCGATTCTGGCCCAGTGCTGGACGACCATGCAGAGCATGTCCCACCGTGGCATGCTGCCGCTTTTCGTAAGAAAAATACCTTTAACATTATGTAGCAGAAACAGTCGCTTCTCGGCTGGTCGATGCCGGATCCTGACATCACGGGTGATCAATACCAGGCCGGCGTCGCCCACGTAGGGCAGCCACTCGACGTCCAGCGCTCCCACCCGGATCGGGCAACGCCGGTGACCAGGATGGACGACGTCGGCACGGACGGCGGCGAGGGCTTTTCCCAAGGGCAGGGTGTTCTCGTCGACGAAGAAACGCGGCCTGAGCTAAGGGGCAGCGTTCATGCTCAGGCCGCGCTCTCCTCCCGGTCGCGGAGGCGAGCCTCATACCGCACTGCGGCCTCGACATCGGTCTCGGGGAGCTCGTAGGCCTCGGCGACCTCCGCGATCGACTCGCCAGCGGACCACAGCTCGTACAGGTTCGCCGTGCGGGTGTTACGCACGACCGGGGAGCCGAAGCCACGCAGCGGGTCGAGCACGACCTGCCGAGCGGCCGAGTCGGGATAGATGCGCAGCGCCTCGTCGCCACCACCACCGTCGCCGGAGGCGAACTCGACCTTCTCGAAGAAGTCCTGCGCCCTGGGCGCCAGGACGAGCTGGCCGTCGTGGACGCGGACCATCGACAAGGCGGTCGCAAGGCCGACCTCCTCCTGGACCTCCATCACAACATCGCGGCCGAGGACATAGGGGCGCGCGTGGGCGAGGGGGTAAAGCACACCGAAGCGATCACGAAGCCGCTGGACAACGACGCGCATCCGCTGCAGCGAGATTCCGCGGACGCGGTACTCCCGCAGATACCCTGCCTCGACGAACTCCCCCCAGGTAACCAGCTCGCTCCCCGTGTGTTCGGGACGGATCACCGGCTCGTAGTGGATCTGCCCGCGCGTGTAGCCATCGATCCACGACCGCAGCCGAGCCGGCTTCACCGCGAGCAGACGAGCAGCCTCACCCATCGAGTAGATCTCGCGTTCGAGCACCACGGCAGCCACGTCACCATCATGACGCCCCACTCGCCGGTGACCGCTGCTCTCGGCCCAGTCCGGGCCAGGTCGGCACATTCAGACCACAGCGGACCGACAGCGATCTCATTCACATGCGACGCCGTCGTGGTCACGGTCAAGACTGCTGCTGTAGCCCGGCTGGCCCCGGTACACCGGAGCCGCGCCAGCCGCGCGTGCCTCGGCGCAGGACCCGAAGGAGACGCCGGCCGGCGCCGGATCCGCAGGCGGTTGCGTCTGCGCGGGTTGCGCGGGAGCCGCGGGAGGTTGCGTCTGCGCAACCGCCGGTGCCGGCGCTTCGGCCTGCTGCTGCGCCACCTGTGTCGGGGCGGCAGCGGGGGGCTGGGTCCGCTGCTGTACCGCCTGCGTCGAGGGAGCAGGCGGCGGGGCCTGCTGCTGGACAGGCGCAGTCGCGGCCGGACGTGAAGGCGACGCGGTAACCGTGGTTGCGGGCGGCACGGACACGAAGGTGCTCGGCGTCGTGAAGCCCGTCGGAGTCGACGAAGTGATGACCTTGGTCGGGCTGCTCGTAGCAGTCTCCTGCTCCTCCGGTGGCGCCGCCAGCAAGCCGACAACGAGCAGCAGCAGGAAAACTCCGATGACCCCGCTTGCGATCGGATGCCGGCGGATCCAGGCAAGGACCCGGTAGCCCAGCACAGACAACTGACGCGACATGTCGCGATCCCCCCTCGCTCGTCCACCCCCGTGGAGACGAGCGGCGAGCAGAGTAGCGGACCACCCGATTCCCTTATCCGGCGGGTGGCGCCCGAAAGTGCGGGGCCGGTCGGAACCGAGCGGCCCGCGAAGGTTGGAACGGTCACCCACCCTCAACGGCGAGACCTGGGCGACCTCCCAGCTGTCCCGGCGGACGCGGTGCCGGCAACGGCAACGGCAACGGGCAGCGCGGCCGCCGGAAGCAGGCCGAGAACATCACGCCGCTCACATCTCACGGCCCAAAGTCCCGGAATGCTGAGAGTCCGAGTCGACGACGAAAAGGCTCATCGCCGGATCAGGGATCGGTGTCCTTCTTCGACCGGAGCAGAACCTTGTGGTCGGTGCCGATGACGGTTCCAGCGGCCGGTTCCTGAGAGACGACCTGCCAGTTACGGTCCAGGATCAGCGCACGTCCCTGCCCGGTCGCGTCCTCCTCGGCGAGATAGTAGAAGCCCGCCGCCTGGAGTGTGTCCTGCGCCAACTGGTGGTCCAGACCCACGACGTTCGGCACAGCCTTCGAGTCCGTCGCAGGTGCCACCGCCGCAGGCGCGGGGGCAGCGGCAGGTGCTGTGGTCGGGCCAGCGACGGGAACGCCTGCGGTGTTCGCAGGCGCGACGACGGCCACCGAAGACGCTGTGGACGTCTCCTCTCCCCCACCGGCGGCAAGTCCGATCACGACGAGAAACAGGAATACTCCCCCACCGATACCGATCTTCGCGTTACGGGACAGTCCCTTCTTCTCCGGTGGTCGGGGCTGCCCAGGTGGCTGCCTGTATTCATAGCGGCCGTAGTCCTGCGGCGGATAGTCGTATTGCGGATCCCGCCGCCCGGACTGGCCGTCGGCTCGGTAGCCACCGGACTCCCGCGGGCGGCCGTAGCGATCCGACGGCGGATCATACCGACCGCTTCGATCGTCGTATCGATCCGGCGGCGAGTCGTACCGACCGCGCCGATCGTCATAGCGATCCGGCGGCGGATCAGACCGACCAGTTCGATCGTCATTGCGATAACTCACGTTCTGAATCCCCCCTGGCATATCAGACCGCAGACGCTAGTGACCGCTCACCGACCGGCAGACAGCAATCCGGATGATTGTCGAGGAGTTGACCACACAACGATCATCCATAGACCAAACCGTGGAAGTGGCCAACAGGTGGGCCGTGCATGTCACATCAGCCGCAGGGTGTTCTCGTCGACGAGTGGGCCCGGTCGGCACATTCAGACCAGACTGGACCGACCTCGGCGGGCGCTGATCCGGCCGAGGGCTTCTCTGTTGGTGCAGGTCCGTCAGGTTGAGCACACATCGGTAACCCGGACGGGCGCCCGGCCCGACCGGAAATCCGGTGGACGGCGGTCGGTTGGGGGCGGCATGCTGCGCATCATGCGAGCCTGAGTCGCCATCCAGTCGATCATCTCAGCGGCCGGTGCCCGGACGGCACCAGCCGTGGGTTCCCCCTGCCTTCGCACAGGAATGACTGATGGAGACTCACGAATACGCATGCCATGACGGGGTCGGCCTGAGCACGCTGATCCGCCGGGGCGAGGTTAGTGCCACCGAGGTCGAACAGGCCGCCCGCAGCGCCCTGACGAGCATGAACGAGAAGATCAACGGGCTGGCTGCGCCGCTGTTCACCCCGGCTCTGGAGCACGGGAACGGTCCGTTCTCCGGGGTGCCGTTCCTCATCAAGGACATCGGCCCGATGGCCCGGGGCGTCCGTTTCTTCTGCGGCAGCCGCGCCCTCGGCCCGGGTGTGCCGGCTCAGGAGGACCACGAGCTCATGTCGCGTTTCCGGGCGGCAGGGCTGGTCACGATGGGCCTGACGACCGCGCCGGAGCTGGGTCTCAACTTCGCCACCGAAGCGGTCCGGTACGGGCCGACCCGCAACCCCTGGGACCTCGGCCGCGGGGTCGGCGGCTCCAGCGGCGGCGCCGCGGCCCTCGTGGCGGCCGGCGCCGTCGCGCTTGCCCACGGCAACGACGGCGCGGGCTCGCTGCGCGTTCCCGCGTCGTGCTGCGGGCTGGTCGGGCTGAAGCCGAGCCGCGGGCGCACCCCCGTCGGCACCGACACCGGGATGGGCCTGCTCGGGATGCTCAGCGAGTTCGCCCTGACCAGAACCGTCCGCGACACTGCCTGGCTGTTGGACGCCGTCGCCGGCCCGGCCCCCGGCGATCCGTTCGCCGTCGCGGCACCCACCCGCCGCTTCGCCGACGAGGTCACCGCGGATCCAGGTCGACTCCGGGTGGCCGTCACCACCCGGGCCTGGTCCGGGGGTGCGGTGGACGGTGAGGTGGCACAGGTGGCCGTGCGGGCCGCCGAATGTCTGGCCGGGCTCGGTCATCATGTTGACGTCGCCAGCCCGGCCGTCGACTGGGAGAGCGTGGTCAGCGCGGTGGCGGCGGAGGCGACGGCCGCCGCGGCGCCTTTCCTGCTGGCGCCGCGGCAGCCACCGGCCGAGCGGCTGGAGGCCGTCTCCCGGGTGATGATCGCTGCCGCCCGGGAGCGCCGTGCCGTCGATCTGGTGGCCGGGCTGAACGCGGCCGGGCGGGTCAGCCGGACGGTCGCCGGGTTCTTCTCGGACACCGACCTGCTGGTCACGCCCACCCTCGCGCAGCCGCCCGCGCCCCACGGCACGCTGAACTACGACGAGGACGGGTACACCGTCGAAAGCTGGCTACGGCGCCTGTTTGACCACGGCCCATTCACCGCGGTGTTCAACATCACGGGCCAGCCCGCGATCAGCCTTCCGCTCGGCGAGAGCACCGGCGGGCTGCCGATCGGGGTGCAGGTCGTCGCCGCGCACGGCCGTGAGGATCTGCTGCTGCAGGTCGCCGCACAGCTCGAGCGGGCGCTGCCCTGGGCGCACCGCACACCGACGGTGCACGCCAGCCGCCGCTGAGCCACCGGCACCACCGGATCGTTCGTACCGAGTGCCCCCTGACATCGCGGCTCCGGCGCAGCTGCGCGGCGCACAGGATCAGGGGGCCTCGGCTCCGGTCCTCCACGCGGCGTATTCGGACCGTGCGGCGTCAGCCGATGGCGGCGGGCATGCTGTCCCAGCCGCGCACGGTGGTGGTGGGCTTGCGGGTCGCGTTCGCCAGATCGACGTCCCATTCGGGGAAACGGTTGAGCACCTCGTCGAGGGCGATGCGGCCCTCCATACGGGCCAGCGCGGCGCCGAGGCAGAAATGGGTGCCGTGGCCGAAGGTCAGGTGCTGGCTGATCCGGCGGTGGATGTCGAAGCGGTCCGGGTCGGTGAACTGCCGCTCGTCCCGGTTGGCGGACGACAGCATGAGCAGCAGGGCGCTGCCCGCCGGCACCGTCTGCCCGTGGTATTCGACGTCCTCGGTGATGTATCGGGCGACGTGCGGCCCGGGCGGCTCGAAGCGGAGCAGCTCCTCGATGGCGTTCGGGATGAGTGAACGGTCGGCGGCGAGCTGCGCCCGCTGGTCGGGGTGCTCCGCGAGGAGCTTGCCGAGCCAGCCGAACAGGTTGCCGGTGGTCTCGACGCCGGCTCCGGCGATGACCGCAAGAAAGATCAGAATCTCGTCCTTGGTCAGCCGCCGGGTCGTGCCGGAGGCGTCCTCGAACTCGACGCTCAGCAGCTCGGTGATGAGGTCGTCGGACGGGTTCTTCTCCCGCCAGGCCACGTAGTCGGCGTAGAACTCACCGTCGAAGTACTTCTCCTTGGTCACCTTGAGTGGTTTTCCACGCTCGTTGCGCAGGCCGCGCTGCGCGTGGTCACGCACCGTCGGATGTTCCGCGTCGGGGATGCCGACGAGCATGCCGATGGCGCGCATCGGCAGCTCGTCACCGAGGTCGATGACGAAGTCGAAGCGGTCCGCGCCCTCGAAGGGCTCCAGGCAGGCGATGCAGAAAGCCCGGATCTTCTCCTCGATGGCTCTCATCTTCTTCGGGGTGAAGGCGCGGGACACCAGGACACGGTGCACGGTGTGCAGCGGCGGGTCCTCGTTGATGAAAACCCCGGGTGGCATGACCGGATCGGCCTTGATGACCTCGAGAATGTCGCCCTTCGCCGAGCTGAGGCGCTTCAGGTCCTTCAGCGCGGCGCTGACATCGGCGAAACGGCTCAACCCCCAGAAGTCGAGCTTCTCGTTGTGGTAGAGCGGCGACTCTTCCCGCAGGCGACGGTAGACCGGGTACGGATCCACGTCGATTTCGATGTCGTATGGATCGTAATAGAGATCGCCCTGGCTCACGGACCCTCCTCGAACCGAGATTTACAGGCGTATAGCACGGGGTCAGATGCCGGCCGGGCCCGGGCCGCCGTTGACGTAGAGGGTCTGACCCGAGCAGAAGCTGGCGGCGTCGGAGGCGAAGAACAGCACGGCGCTGCCGATCTCGTCGGGTTCCCCCAGCCGCCCGGACCCGTTCATCAGGCCGATCGCGTCCGGGTCGAGGCCGTAGCGGGCGGCGTCGTCGGTCAGCGTGGCGGCCCGGACCGCCCCGACGGCGATCGCGTTGACCCGGATGCCCCTGCCCGTCCAGGCGGCGGCCATCGACCGGGTCAGGCTGTTGACCCCGGCCTTCGCCGCACCGTACGGCGCGGCCTGCGGCATCCCGAGCAGGCTGGCACCCGAGGAGATGTTCACGATCGCGCCCCCACCCTGGCTCAACATGGGCTCCGAGGCGGCCCGGGAGAGGAACCACACGCTGCCGAGGTTGAGCGCCAGCACCTGGTGCCACTCGTCCTCCGTCCACCGACGCAGCGACTTCGTCTCGGCGCCGCCGGCGCAGTTGACGAGGATGTCGAGCCGGCCCAGCTCGGCCAGGGTGGTGTCGACGAGCTGATGGCACTGCTGCGCACTGGTCACGTCGGTCGGCAGCGCGAGCGCGCGTCGGCCCAGCGCCTCGACGTCCTTCACCGTGGATTCCAGCGGCTCCACCCGGCGCCCGGCGAGCACGACGTCCACGCCGTATTCGGCGAGCGCCAGCGCCGCACCCCGGCCGATCCCGGTCCCCCCGCCGGTGATGACGGCGACCCGCCCGTCGAGCGCGAAACGGTCCCTCACGTGAGCGCCCCTCCGTTGACCGCGATGACCTGGCCGGTGAGATAGCCGGCCTCGTCCGTGCACAGGAACGCGCAGACCGAGGCGATGTCATCACCGGTACCCAGCCGGCCGACCGGGACCATCCGCGCCAGCGTCTCGGCCCTGGGCAGGTGTTTCGACGCCTGCATGGACCGCAGCATCGGGGTGTCGGCGGTGAACGGCGGAATCGTGTTCACCGTGATCCCGCTGGCGGCGTATTCCAGCGCCAACGTCTTGGTCAGCGCGATGACGCCGCCCTTGGACGCCGCATAGTGGGCCTGGCGGGCGACCCCCGTCTGGCCCGCCGCCGAGGAGATCGTGACGATGCGACCCCAGCCGGCCGCCGTCATGTCGGTGATCGCCGCCTGTGCGCAGTGGAACGTCCCCGTCAGGTTGACCTCGAGCGCCTGCGACCAGACCTCGTACGTCAGCTCCTCGAAAGGCACGAACCCCGAGACGCCGGCACTGGTGACGAGGATTCCGACCGGCCCGAGCTCGGCTCGCACCACCTCGAACGCCTTGTCCACCGACGCCCGGTCGGCGACGTCCACCCCGACGGCGACCGCCCGACTGCCCCCTGACCGCAGTCGGGCGGCCACCTGCTCCGCGGCGTCGACATCCAGGTCGAGCACCCCTACCGCGCTGCCCTGGCGAGCCAGATGCGCGCAGATCGACAGGCCCAGCCCCGACGCACCACCGGTCACCACCGCGACCCGACTCAACCTGGCCAACCTTCGCCTCCTCGCCACTCACCCACGGTCGCAAAGCACCCCACGCAGGAGCACTCTGTACGAATGTATGGCGCAATGCTATACGTTCGTAAAATTTTGTCCAGGGGCCCGTTTTGGAGGACCCTGGGGCCACTCGCGAAACCACGTCAACCAAGATCACCAATCGAGGCGGGTGCGGCCGAGATCGCCGCCCGAAGATCATGGGATTTTGGTTGTCCCGACGACCAAAATCCTCAACTCTTGCCCGGCAGCAACGGCTGCCCGAAGCTCGGGATTCGGCGGCGGCACGAACACGGCCAAAATCCTCAGCTCTCGCCTAGCAGGAACGGCAACGCTTGTAGGCAGCCTCGACTTGCGCGGGTCGCTGCGGGCTCGTCGCACAGAGGTAGGGCACGGTGGGGGCCATGAGCGCCCCAGCCGAGCCCGAGCAAAGCGCCGGAAACGTGCGATCCCCCGAGCGCACGCGTTCCCCCAAGGGCATGGTGCGGATCCCGGGCGGGACGTTCCTCATGGGGTCGGATCGGTTCTATGCCGAGGAGCGGCCCGTTCATCCGGTGGCGGTGGACGGGTTCTGGATGGATGAGCATCCGGTGACGGTCGCGAGGTTCCGCGCGTTCGTGAAGGCGACCGGCTATGTGACGGTCGCGGAGCGGGAGATCGATCCGGCGGACTACCCGGGCGCCGACCCCGCCGGGCTGGTGCCCGGGGCGCTGGTCTTCCGGATGACGTCCGGTCCGGTGGACCTGGACGACTGGCGACGCTGGTGGTCGTACGAGCCGGGGGCCTGCTGGCATCGGCCGCTGGGTACCGGCAGCACGGTGCACGGGCGGGAGCGGCATCCGGTGACGCAGGTGGCGTTCGCGGATGCCGCAGCGTACGCGGCGTGGGTGGGCAAGGACCTGCCGACGGAGGCGGAGTGGGAGTTCGCCGCCCGGGGCGGCCTGGACGGGGCGGTCTTCGTCTGGGGCGACGAGTTCACGCCGAAGGGGCGGCGGATGGCCAACATCTGGCACGGCGCCTTTCCCTGGCAGTACGTCCCGGCGTCGGCGAAGCAGCCGATGCCCGGTACGACACCGGTGGGTTCGTTCCCGCCGAACGGCTACGGACTGTGCGACATGGCCGGCAACACCTGGGAATGGACGGCCGACCACTACCTCGATCGGCATCCGGACCCGACCCCCCGGCCCTGTTGCGCCCCGCGCAACCCGCGTGTCGACCGTCCAACCGCGACCGCGACCGCGACCGCGACCGCGACCACGGCCACGACTGCGGCCGCGACCGCACCGGCGTCGGCGTCGGCGTCGGCGCCGGCGGGACGGTTTCCGCGCCGAGTGACGAAGGGCGGCTCGCACCTGTGCGCGCCCAACTACTGCCTGCGCTACCGACCGGCCGCCCGCAGTGCCCAGAGCGAGGACACCGCGACCTGTCACCTCGGCTTTCGCTGCGTCATCCGCTGATCGACCCGACGGCCGCCCCGTTGAGAACGGAGGAACACGACATCCCGGTGCGCCGGGCCGCATCGGGCATTGCTCGTGCTCGCGCCTGCCGGGAGGCGRCCGGGCCTCGCAGGCCCGAGACTGCTGGCAGCCGCCGCTCGCCGGCGCCGTGCACGAGGGCTGGGTACCGCCACGGGGGCCGGGTACCGCCGCGCGCGTGAGGAGTTGGGCCATGCCAGACACGTTCCGCGGTGTCGTCAATCTGGACGTCCGCGACTCCGTGCCCGACTGGGGCCCGTACGAGCAGCCGAAGGCGTCCGCCGGCTCACCCAACGTCGTGTTCATCGTCCTCGACGACGTCGGCTTCGGGGCGATGAGCTGCTACGGAGGCCCGATCAGGACACCGAACATCGACCGCATCGCCGCGAACGGCCTGCGCTACGCCCAGTGGCACACCACGGCGCTGTGCTCGCCGACCCGCTCGGCGCTGCTGACCGGGCGCAACCACACCACCAACGGCATGGCCTGCATCAGCGAGGCCTCGATCGGCTTCCCCAACGGCAACGGCCGCATCCCGCCCGAGTGCGCCACCCTCGCGGAGGTCCTCGTCGACCAGGGCTACCGCACCGCGCTGGTCGGCAAATGGCACCTCACCCCGGAGGACGAGATGAACCTCGCCTCCACGAGACACAACTGGCCCACCGGCCGCGGCTTCGAGCGGTTCTACGGCTTCCTCGGTGCCGAGACCAGTCAGTGGTACCCCGACCTCATCCACGACCAGCACCCCGCCGAGCAGCCGTCCCGGCCCGAGGACGGCTACCACTTCAGCGTCGACATCACCGACAAGGCCATCCGGTACATCGACGACGTCAAGGCCATCGCCCCCGAACAGCCCGTCTTCCTCTACTACGCGCCCGGCTGCGCCCACGCCCCGCACCAGGCGCCACCCGAGTGGATCGAGCGGTACCGGGGCCGGTTCGACGCCGGCTACGAGGCGATACGCGAGGAGATCCTCGCCCGTCAGAAGGCGCTGGGACTCGTCCCGGAGAACACCGAACTGCCGCCGTTGAATCCGATCGGTACCCCGGAGACCCGCCACGGGCCCGGCGGCGAGCCGTTCCCACCGCTGGACTTCACCCGCCCCTGGGCGGAGCTGAACGAGGACGAACGCAGGCTGTTCGCCCGGATGGCCGAGGTCTACGCCGGATTCCTGTCGCACTGCGACGACCAGATCGGCCGGCTGCTCACCTACCTCGAGGAGATCGAGCAGCTGGACAACACGATCTTCGTGGTGGTGTCCGACAACGGCGCGAGCGGTGAGGGCGGCCCCAACGGCTCGGTCAACGAGAACAAGTTCTTCAACAATGTCGCCGATGACCTCGCCGAGAACCTCGACATGCTCGACAGGCTCGGCGGCGTCGAGACGTACGGCCATTACCCCAATGGCTGGGCCATGGCCTTCAACACACCGTTCAAGATGTGGAAGCGGTACTCCTTCAACGGCGGGACCTGCGACCCGTGCATCATCTCCTGGCCGGCCGGTATCAAGGCCCGCGGTGAGGTCCGCGACCAGTACCACCACGCGGTCGACATCGTCCCCACCGTCCTCGACTGCCTCGGCCTCGAGCTGCCCGGGACGGTCAAGGGCTACCCGCAGATCCCGCTGCAGGGCGTGAGCATGCGCTACAGCTTCGACGCCGCTGCCCTGCCGTCCGCCAGGAGCACGCAGTTCTACTCCATGCTCGGTACACGCGGCATCTGGCACCAGGGCTGGAAGGCGGTCACCACGCACCCCGCGCTCAGTGGCTGGGGCAGCTTCTCCCAGGACACCTGGGAGCTCTACCACGCCGAGGTCGACCGCTCCGAGATCACCGACCTCGCCGAGCAGGAACCCTGGCGGCTGGCCGAGCTGATCGGCCTGTGGTTCTACGAGGCCGGCGTCAACCATGCGTTTCCCCTCGACGACCGCTCCCCGCTGGAGGTCCTGGCCACCCCGCGCCCCGCGCTGACCCCGCCCCGCGACCGGTACGTCTACCGGCCCGGCGGCTCCGAGGTCCCCGAGTCCGTGGCGGTCAACATCCGCAACCGCTCGTACGCCATCGGCGCGCTCGTCGACCTGCCCGCCGGCCCGGAGGCGTCCGGTGTGCTGTTCGCCCACGGCGGTCGCTTCGGCGGTCACGCGCTCTACATCAAGGACGGCCGGCTGACGTACGTGTACAACTTCCTCGGCAGCGAGGAGCAGCGAATCATCGCCACCGAAGCCCTGCCGACCGGCGAGAAGATCATTCTCGGGGCCTCCTTCGACAAGGACGGGGAGGCGTCTCCCGGCGTCGCCACCGGCATTCTCAGCCTCCACCACGGCGACCGGAAGGTCGGCGAGGGGCGCATCCGGACCCAGCCCGGCAGGTTCACCCTCGCCGGCGAGGGCCTCAATGTCGGCCGGGACGGCGCCGACGCCGTCGCCTCCGACTACCGCGGGCAGGCCCCCTTCACCTTCACCGGCGGAACCCTGCACCGGGTGGCCGTCGACGTCAGCGGTGAGCCGTACGTCGACCTCGAACGCGAGGCCGAGGCAATGCTCGCCCGCGAGTAGGCGACCGCACCGGGACAACGCACCACGAGAACGCACCACGAGAACGCACCGGGATAATCAGCCATGGCTGAATCCGCCCCGGGTTATCTGGCGACCGTCGCGGCGGCGTATGACGGTGTGGCCGAGGTGTACTCGGAGCTTTTCGCCGGCGTGCTCGACCGCCAGCCGCTGGAGCGTGCGCTGCTGTCCGCGTTCGCCGACCTCGTCCGCCTCCTGCCCGGCCCGGTCGCGGACCTCGGCTGCGGGCCGGGCCACGTGACGGCCCACCTGCACGGGCTGGGGCTGGACGTGTTCGGCGTGGACCTGTCGCCGGAGATGGTCGCCCTGGCTCGGAGCACGCATCCGGGGCTGCCGTTCGAGGTGGGCACGATGACCGCGCTGAACCTGCCGGACCGCACGCTCAGCGGTGCCCTCTGCCGTTACTCGCTCATCCACACCCCGCCCGCCGACCTTCCCGACGCCCTCGCGGAGGTGCACCGCGTGCTGGCACCCGGCGGCCATCTGCTGCTCGACTTCCTGGCCACCGACGAGCCCGACGCCGAGGTGCACACCTACGACCACCGGGTGACCGGCGCCTACCGCTGGCCGCCCGGCCAGCTCACGGAGCTGGCGGCGCAGGCCGGGCTGGTCGAGGTCGCGCAGCTGGTACGAACACCGACAGACGGGGAACGGGGCCGCCAGGCACAGCTGCTGGCCCGCCGCCCGCTGGGGCCATAGGCGGCGAAGCTCAACTCCTCATGCCCTCCTCGTACAGGAGGTAGCGCCCCCGGCCCTGCCGCTTGGCGGAATACATCGCAATGTCAGCCGCGTTGAGCAGCTCCTCGGGGTCAAGGAGCCCCGGGCCGGACAGCGCGACGCCGACGCTGGCGGCGACCGTCGGCCTGTCGCCGCGCCTGGCCAGTGCGAGCGCATCGACGACATGACCGGCGATCCTCTCGACCGCACCAACCGTCGCGATCTCCTCGCAGAGCACCGCGAACTCGTCGCCGGCGAACCGCGCCACGACATCGGCGGGCCGGACGGTTCGCCGCAGCCGGCCCGCGACCTCACGGAGCAGATCGTCACCCGCGCGATGGCCCAGCGTGTCGTTCACTGCCTTGAAGCCGTCGAGATCGACGAACAGGACAGCCACCCGACCGCTTCTCCGCCGGGAGCGGAGAAGCGCCCTGCCAAGATTCCGCAGGAACGAGGTCCGGTTCGGCAGCCCGGTGAGAGCGTCGTGTAGCGAACTGCGCCGCGCGGCGTCCGCGCGGGTGCGCTCGGCCTCACGCGCACGTGCCAGCATCAGACCGAGCGAGATCTGGCCGGCGATCGCCTCGACGAAATCCCGGTAGTCCTGATCCAGCGCAAGCAGGTCGCTGACCCCGATGACGAGGAGGCCGGCGGGCGTGGCAGTGGCAGCCGGGCGGTTCCTCAATGCCACCACCAACGCGGTTGCCGGCGCGGGAGAACCGCCGGCCAACTGGACGGACTCCCACTCCGGAAGCCGCGAGACAACCCGCCCGCCCGCCAGCGACGTCGCATCCACCACCTCAGGCAGGACGCCACTGCGATCGAGCACCGCGAGCGCATGCCGGGTCGCCCGTCGCTCTCCCAGTCCTGATGCCGCGACCGCCAGCGGCGCCGACAAGGACGGAAGCCTGTCCCAGAGCACCACGATGCTGTACGGAATATCCTCCGGATATTTTTCCAGCACTGCGGGGGTACGGGTGCATACGGAGCGCTGCGTCCGCAACCGCGTCAGGGTGGCGGTGAGCTCCCGCTGACAGGCCAGGCGCCTGGAATGGATCAGTTCCCGGGTCGTCTCCTGATACGTCGACAGGACTCCGGCTATACGCGCACCATCGGAAATTTCCCTTATGGGACTGAACGAAAAGGTGAAGTACGCCTCCTCCAGGTAGCCGTGCCGCCGAATCAGGAGGCGTTTGTTCGCCGACCACGTCGCCCCGCCCCCGGACATCACCTGGGCCGACAGAGGGTACAACTCGTCCCAGACCTCCGGCCAGACCTGCCGGAGCGGCATGCCCATAGCAGCCGGATGCTTGTCGCCGAGATTAGGTATACACGGGTCGTTGTAAATGTATGCGAGCTCCGATCCCCACATGACAATCATCGGGAACCGGGACTCCAGGCAGATGCACACCGCTGTCCGCAGGCTCGGGCTCCAGTCCCGAGGCGGGCCCAGTGTCGTGGCGGACCAGTCCTTGGCCGCGAGTACGCGGCCTGCCGCTCCAGATGCCGCAAACAGTGACTCCGGGTTCATGCCACGCCCGCGCCCCAGGGCCCGGGACGAGACAGGCCGACCCRTACCCCCAGCACCGCGGGCGCTCATGGACCGCGGCGCATCCGCGCGTGTCCTGGACCGTGCCGTCGCCCACCGACCCCCATCCGCCATCGCCCGACGCCCACCGGCCGCATGACACGTCATCTGGCCGACCGTCCGACGCTCCCTTGGCGGCACGGTGAACGCCCGTTGTCCGCAGCAACACCACATGTGTCCCCCGGCACCGAGCCACACAAGCAATCAGGACGCCCGTCAGCTCCCGTCCGGTCGCCGCACAGGAACACCGCGGCGTTCGCGATGTCCTCGGGGCGGCCGGCGCGGCGGAAGCGCGAGCGCGGCGGTGATCGCGAGCCCGAGGCCTGACGCCCCGCCCGTCAGGACCGCGGTGGTCCCTTCGAAGCGCATGCGTGTCCGTCCTTGCTGATGGTGAGGGTGAGGGTGGCTTGACAGTGCCCGAGTGTGGCGCCCATCATGCCGCTAATCAAGCGATCGATTTTTTCTTCGGCCGGTGGTCCCCGCACGACCCCCGCACACGGAAACCCTTCGACCCTGTTTCGCCCTGCTCGAGGAGGTCTGGACTGATGACGATCAAGGCGGCGCAACCGACACAGCCGACGCGGCCGGCGCAGCCGACCCGGCCCGGGGAGTGGCTCGACAACCCGGCGACTGGGCTGTCGGGCCTGCACTCCGCGCCGGCCGACTTCCAGTGGAAGATTCCCACCGAGCGCTACACCTCGCCGGAAATCGCATTACAGGAACGCGAGCTGGTCTGGAAGAAGACCTGGCAGATCGTCGGCCGGGTCGACGAACTCGCGAAGGCCGGTGACTGGAAGACCTACCAGCTCTTCGACCAGTCCTTCATCGTGGTGCGAGGCCGCGACGACGTGATCCGTGGCTTTGTGAACGCCTGCCGCCACCGCGGCAACCTGCTGTGTGCGGAGCGCTCCGGCACCTCACGCCAGTTCCTCTGCCAGTACCACTTGTGGTCCTACGACCTGGAGGGCAACTGCCGGGGCATCCTGCGCGAAAACCTCGCGGGCGTCGACAGGAATAACGTCCCGTTGCTTCCCGTTCCGGTGGAGACGTTCGGCGGTTTCGTCTTCCTGAATCCCGACCCTGAGGCGAAGCCGCTCGCCGAGTACCTCGGCCCCGAGGTCGTCGAGCTGCTCCAGCCCTACACGATGGACCAGTTCATAACCGTCATGGACGTCGAGGAACCCCTCGAATGCAACTGGAAGGTCGTCATGGATGCCTTCCAGGAGGGCTACCACATCTGGGGCGTCCACCCGCAGCTCCTGAACGTGATCTTCCCGGACCCGGAGACGGGCCGTTACCGGTTCCTCGGCGACCACAGCGTCGCGACGACACCGTTCGACGTGCCCAGGGGCGAGCAGTTCGGCCCGGAGGAGCAGGTCGCCGGAATCCGCAAGCTCCCCGAGACCTTCCCCGCGATTCCGCTGATGCTTCCTCGTTTCGAGGAGCTCGTCGCCGAATACCGCGGCGCCGACGGCACCCTCGTCTTCCCGGAGGGCGTCACCGCGCGCACGCTGCTACAGCGGGCCACCCGCGACACGCTCACCGGAATGGGTCTGGACGTCAGTGGGCTGACGGACAACCAGATGACCGACAACCAGGGCTGGGTGCTGTTCCCGAACTTCTTCATGACGGTCCGCGCGGGCGAGTGCCACATCGTCATGCCCACCCCGCACCCCTCTGGTGACCCGAACCGATGCGTCTGGCGGGTCGCCAGCTACATGTACCTGCCGACGGAGCTCGCCGAGGTGGCGAAGGTGGAGCCGACAGTCGTCACGGAGCCGGGCAGCCACACCTATTTCGAAGCGCTGCAGCAGGACTACGAGCAGATGCAGCGCCAGCAGGCCGGGCTGCGCAACAGCCGCCTGGAGTTCGAGACGATAACCCGGGAGGAGATCGTCGTCGCGGCCTTCCACCATGTGCTCAACGGTTACCTGGCCGGCGCGAAGTCCTGACCGGCTGACCGGCTGACCGCGCCGCCGGGCCGCCGCGCGGTGCAGGTCCGCAGTTCCCCGCCCTCACCCTCATTCCTGGGAGCATCGCTATGGCGCTCGCGCTGCACGACCTCGACGAGGTCATCGGCGACCACACCGGTCTCGCCCGGGCCGCGCTGGAATACACCCGGCTGATGAAGAAACTGGTCGACGCGGGCAAGGAGCCCGGTTTCTCGGCCGAGCGCTGGGCGCCTGTCGCCGAGCTGGTCGCGGTTGACACCTTCGAACGGATCGGCCCGTTCAAGGAGGTCATGAACTGGGCGGAATACGTCGCGTTCCTCACCCGGTGGGTGCAGACCTCCGAATGGGAATGCTCGTTCAGGCGGGTCACCGAAACCGGCTCGCTGGTGCTGCTCGAGCTGGAGGAACGCAGCACGACCGGCGGTTTCAGCAGCACTGTGAACTCCGCGACGACCTACGAGTACGACACCGACGGCAAGGTGATCCATCTCGCCGTTTATCTGCAGATGCAGCTGCCGGGACCGGAGACACTCACGAGCTACGAGGAAATCCAGATCACGAAGTGACGCACACATACCGGCCTTCACAGCCCTCGCAGGAAGGTATCACCCATATGGCCCGCGTCGAACCGCTGCGGCCTCGCCAGTTCCCGCCGGAGATGGGCGCCGCCCTGGCCGCCATGATCCCCGCGGAACCGCGTTATCCCCTACCGAGCGCCGGCGGGAGACCCAAGGTGCTCGGCATGCTGGGAACGTTCGCGCACCATCCCGCGCTCGCCCGGGCGTTCTTCACCTTCAACGGCCAGGTGCTGCTCGCGACGACGCTCACCCCTCGGCAGCGCGAGCTCCTCGTCCTGCGCGTCGCCGCCGCGCGCGGCTGCGACTATCTGTGGGCGGAACATCTCCACCTCGCCCAGGAGGCAGGGCTCACCGCCGAGGAGACAGGAAACATCGCAGAAGACGCCGGGCGCATCGCGGCCAGTTCCGGGGACGGCTCCGCGGAGGGCTCCACCGAAACACCCTTCACCCCGTTTGAATCGGCGCTCGTGCGCGCCGTCGACGAGATCATCGCCGATGGACAGCTGACGGACGGCACCTGGGCAACACTCACCACCGAGCTCGACACCCAGCAGATGCTCGACCTCATCTTCACCGTCGGCGCCTACGAGACGGTGTCGGYCATGCTGCGAACCTTCGGGATCGGAACCGACGATCCCCTTGATCTGTCGTGAGCACCTCACGACCTGCCATGCGCCACCGCGGTGCGTTACTCCCCCGCGGGCGCGACGGCGAGGCACTTCGCCCGACGTCCGCATGCGAGACTGGAGGAGACGACAACCAGGAGATTCATCCGTGGCGAGCACTCCGTCGCTGTTGGGCAGGCCGGTCGGCTCCCGGGGCGATCAGACGAGACAGCGCATTCTTGAAGCGACGCTGCACTGTGTCGCCGAGGTCGGCTATGCGCGCGCCACCATCCGTGAGATCGCCCGGGCGGCGGGCATGACCAGTGGCAGMCTCTACCACTACTTCCCGAACAAGGCCGAGCTGGTCAAAGAGACCTTTCGTGACGTCGCCCGGCAGACCTCCCCTCGGTTCACGGCCGCGGTGGGGTCCGTCGACGGTGTCCTCGACAAGCTCATGGCCGTCCTGGACGAGGTTGCCCGGATGATCCGCGACAACCCGGACGTGGTCCCCTTCGACCGCGCGATCCGGGTGGAAAGCGCCGCGGACCTGCACCTGGCCGAGGAAAGCGACACCATCGTCGCAGCCGTCCACACGGTCGTCGCCGAGATCCTGCGCGAGGCCGACGCGCAGGGAATCCTCGGGAGCCAGGTCGACGTCCAGGCCGCCACGAATGCCATCGACGTGCTGCTCATGGGCCTTTACGACCATGCACTGACCGCACCGGCCGACACTTTCCACACCACCGTTCACGCCCTGAAGCTGCTTATTCGGGGGATGTTCTTCGACCAGGCCCGGATAGCGAGCCTCTGAGGTTGTTCTGACAGCACGCGACGCGCGGTGCACGCACATTTTCTGGTGCTGCGGCGATGCGGATCGACCTCCCGACGCGTCCTGCCATGTTTATGTCGCCGGTTCCCTGCGCCGGAGAACTTCTCGCGCGCGACGGTACGGCGAATGCGAGAGGAGCAGGTTTCATGGATATCGACTCCGTCGACTTCTTCACCGACAACAGCCTTCTGCACGATCCGTACAGTTATCTCGCCGACCTGCGCAGGGAGTGCCCGGTCCGCCGGGAGAAACATCATGACGTCGTCATGATCACCGGATACGACGAGGCGCTGGCGATCTACAACGACACCGAGCGGTTCTCGTCCTGCCTTTCCGTCACCGGGCCTTTCCCCGGCTTTCCGGTTCCGCTCGAAGGCGGAGACGTCCCGGCGCTGATCGCCGAGCACCGTGACCGGCTGCCGATGAGCGACCAGCTGCCCACGCTGGACCCGCCGACCCACACCGCGCACCGCGCGCTGCTCTCAAAAATGATCACCCCTCGCCGTCTCAAGGAGAACGAGGAGTTCATGTGGCGGCTCGCCGACCGTCAGCTCGACGAGGCGCTGACCGGCGGGCACTGCGAGTTCAACCGCGCCTTCGCCTCCCCGTTCGCCATGCTCGTCATCGCCGACCTGCTCGGCGTCCCGGCGGAGGACCAGCCGGAGTTCGTCACGAGACTCAACCGGCCGCACGGCGGAACACTCGGCAGCACCGGCGACGACCCGATGACCCAGTCGCCGCTCGAATTCCTCTACGAGAAGTTCACCGGCTACATCGAGGACCGCCGCCGCCATCCGCGTGCCGACGTCCTGACCGGTGTCGCCTCGGCAACATTTCCCGACGGACGCACACCGGAGGTGCTCGACGCGGTCTGCGTCGCCGCGAACCTCTTCGCCGCCGGCCAGGAGACAACCGTCCGCCTGCTCAGTACCGCGGTGATGATGCTCGGCGAGAACCCCGAGCTGCAGGCGAGACTACGGGCCGACCGCCACCTGATCCCGGGCTTCGTCGAGGAGGCCCTTCGGTACGAGAGTCCCATCCGCGGCGACTTCCGCCTGGCGAAGGTCCCGGTCGAGGTCGGTGGTGTGGCGCTGCCGGCCGGCACCGTCGTCTTCCTGGCCAACGCCGCGGCGAACCGCGACCCGGGCAGGTTCCCCGAACCCGACACGTTCGACATCGAGCGCGCCAACGCCCGCAGCCACGTCGCCTTCGGCCGCGGCGTCCACAGCTGCCCCGGGGCTCCGCTCGCCCGCGCCGAGGCGCTGGTCAGCCTCGAGAGGCTGTTCGACCGCACGGCCGATATCCGGATCGACGAGGAGCAGCACGGCCCCGCCGGGGAGCGGCGCTACACCTACCTGCCCACCTTCATCCTGCGTGGGATCACAAAACTCCACATCCGCTACACCCCCGCCGACGGTGGAGCGTGATCGCGTCCGTCGACCCGGAGCGCTGTGCCGGTCACGGCGCCTGCGTCTCGACCTGTCCCGAGGTCTTCACCTTCACCGACGACGGCTATGCCGAGGTGGCTGTCGATCGGATTCCCGACGAGCTGGCCGAACTCGCCAGGCGAGCGGCGTACGAGTGCCCGGAAAGAGCAGTCCTCGTCGAATCCCCTTAGCGCACTGYGGACGAGTGCGGTGCCGGCCAGGCGGGACCCTTGCCTCAGCTGTTGCACACCTCCCAGAATTAATCATACTGTTGATTAATAACCTGTCCATCCCGTGATCCTCAGGCCGCCAGGCACCCCCCACGTGCACAGGAGCGCCCGAGCCGATCAGGGCGAGACCAGCGACAAGAAAGCGAGGGTCAGATGAACCTTGAAGAGAAGATCGCCTTACACCGACGGATGGCCGACGGTTACCGGGACGCGTATCTCCAGCAGGGTGTGAAGGACGGCGCGACCTACGACGGTTGGAAGTTCGCGACCGACGCCATCTACTCGTCGCCGTACTTCACCGGCGATGACGTCATCAACCTCGGGGAGATCTCCGGTGGCGCGGACGCCTCGCTGATCCTCACCGCAATGGCGGACTCCGCCATCCGGGAGGCCAAGGCCTACTCGGTCACCTTCCCCGACTGGAAACTGGTCGACTACGCCACCTGGGCCGCCGAGAACGGATATGTCGCGCGCGTCCGGTGGGAAGGCCACACCAGGGCCGGCGTGAAGATGGGCTTCTACTCGACCACCTTCATCGAGACGAACGACGCGGGCGAGATCCGGCACTGGCAGACCTTCGTCAACGACGAGGAGTACGGCCCGTTCCTCGAGGTCGCCATCGGCAAGCGCGGCCCGTTCAAGGGCCACCTGGAATACATGGAGCTCGTCGACAAGCTCCTCAAGGACAACGGCCTCGCGTAGACGTCGGCCGACGCACGGCCACAGCTGAGCACGCGAGCATTCCCGGCCGCATAAGGCGAGGACGACCTGCCGGATCGAGGTCGGCGGCGCCGCGCGACGCCGACCCCGATCCCGACACCGGTCCGGTCCGGTCCGGATCGGCGAGGTGATCAGCGCCGATCCGGGTCGGCGCCGTTCACCCAGGGACCGGGCCGTCGAGGAGAGGTGCCAGGCCGTCGAGGAGGCGGGCGAGGCCGAAGCGGTAGGCGTGGTCGGGGTCGTGGGCGCTGCCATGTGCCTGGCCGGCGGCCGTGCCGACGCGGCTCGCACGCGGGTAGCGCTGTTCGTCCAGCACGCGGGCGAGCATGGGCCCGACCCGCGCCCACCACCGCGTGTCGTCACCGTCGGGGCCGGCCGCCGCACTTGCCGACTCGTGGGCCGCGCGGGCGTTGGCCTGGACGAAGGACAGCAGGTAGGTCAGGCAGTCGTCCCGGTCGACGTCCGAGAGGCCCAGGTCGTCGAAGGCGGACAGCTCGTGCTC
This sequence comes from Frankia sp. CcI49, assembly GCF_001983215.1. NCBI lineage: Bacteria > Bacillati > Actinomycetota > Actinomycetes > Frankiales > Frankiaceae > Frankia > Frankia sp. CcI49. The sequence continues at coordinate 76,149 of NZ_MOWP01000042.1, read as the reverse complement.
GTATTTGGCCATCAGGCCCGGCCCCAGCGGAGGACGCAGCGTGCCGACCTGGGCCGCCCAGGGATGCGCGGCGAACAGGGCGCGGTTGTCGTCGGCGACGGCGGTGAGCCGCTGCCGCCAGGGCGCACCAGCGGTGTCCGCGCGCGGCATCCGGGCGTAGGCGGCGTCGAGCATCAGGTCGAGCAGTTCCTCCTTGCCCGGTACGTAGGTGTAGAGCGTCATGGGGACCACGCCCAGGATTCGGGCGACGGCCCGCATGGTCACCGCGGCCAGGCCTTCCTGGTCGGCGAGATCGGTGGCGGCGCTGACCACGGCGGCGAGGTCCAGTGCCCGGCTCGGCCCGCGACGTGAGGCCGCCGGTGCCTCGCCCCACAGCAGCGCCAGCGTGCGGGCCGGATCGCCGGCGCCCGATCGTTCTGCTGTCACGGTAGCCATCATCGCCCGTGAAACTCTGTACATTGTATGATGTACTGCGTACAGAGTTAACGGCTCGCCAGGCTCCGGAGGATCCCCATGAAGATCACCTCGTCCGCCGTGTCGCTGAACGTCGACGACGTCGACGCCTCTGCCGCCTTCCTCACCAGGCACTTCGGCTTCACGGAGCTGATGTCCGCCGACGGCTTCGCCTCCCTGGGCCGTGCGGACGCCGGCATGAACGTCGTCTACCTACGCCGCGGGCTGCCGACCCTGCCCGCCGACCAGCGCGACAACCACGCGGGCGGGCTGATCCTCGCCTTCGTCGTGGACGACCTGGAGGGCGAGCTCGCCCGGCTTCAGCGCGCGGGCGTGACCATCACGATGCCGCTGACAGCCGAGGAATGGGGGGAACGCGCCTTCCAGGTCCGCGACCCCAACGGCGTCATCATCCAGCTGGTCGACTGGAACGGCCCCGGCGCCCACGCCACCACCGGGAACGCCTGACGCACCGACACACCGATGCAGCGGTCGAACGGGTTCGGACGGATCAGGTACCCGACGGCGCGGGGACTCCGAGCACCGCGTGCATGGCGCGCAGCGCCCAGGCGGGGGCCAGGTCGTCGCCGTGGAGCTGCCGGGCGGGGTTGACGCCGACGGCCAGCGCTTCCAGGGCGAAGACGACCTGCCCCGGGTCGGTGTCGGCGGCGAGCTCACCCGCTGCCACCGCCGTCTCGATCTCCCGGCGCAGGACGCGGCGCCAGAGCTCCGTGGTCTTGGCGAGCGCGTCGTGCACCGGGCCGGTCCGGCCATCCCACTCGAACGTCACGGCCGCGATGAAGCAGCCGCCCGGGAAACCCGGGTCGTCTTCGTGGCGTGTCCAGGACTCACAGATCGCGAGCAGGCGGTCGAGGCCTGGCCGTCGGTGGCTGACCGGATCCCACACGCGTACCCGGAAACGGTCGGCGGCGTACTCGAGGGTGGCGAGCTGAAGCTGCTCCTTCGTCCCGAAGTGGCCGATCACCCCCGACTTGCTCATCTCCAGCTCGGCGGCGAGCCGGCCGATCGTGACGCCCTCCATGCCCTCGACCGAGGCGATGTCCGCGGCGCACCGGACGATCGCCGCGCGGGTGTCGAGCGCGGCGGCGACGGAGCGGCGGCCTGCCATCACCACAGCATAGCGACCGGGTGTTCGGCATTGAAGTACGAACGTTCGTTCGCTGAATTGAGAGGACGTCAGACCTGCCTGACGACGTCGTCGCCCGCGCTCGCCGGTCTGTTGCCTCACGCCGCCTCTCCGGCGTCACGCTGCCCGGCGGTACGGCGCCGCTCATGTTCGGCGTCGAGTTCTTCCAACTCGTCGAGCGCTGCCGCACGCTCATCCTCGGTGACGGGGCCGTGCTCCGCCTGCAGCCAGTCGACCAGTTCGACGAGCCGGTCCCGGTCCCGGTCTACCTGCGGATCACGGCACCGACGATTCGGCGATCAGACCGCCTCCGCCAGCCCGCTTCTGGTCGGGCTTGCACGCGCTCGTTGCCTATGCCGGTGATGCTCCTGCGGCCGTGGTGGCGGCCACGCGGTACCTCTCCCGGATCTCGGGGCGCGGCGGCGCGGTGTGGATGGCGGCGTCCACCGCCGGCCAGTCGAGCTGACCGCCGAGCAGCACCGCGGCGGCCTGGCGGGCGGCGCCGTCCGCGACATACTCGCCGGGCGCCGGGATGGCGACGGGGACACCCAGCACCTCCGGCGCCAGTGCGCGGACCGCCCGTGAGCGGGCACCGCCACCGACCATCGTCACCCGCCCGACGTCGACGTTCTGCGCCCGCAGGACGTCGACACAGTCGGCCATCAGGCACAGCAGGCCCTCGACGGACGCACGGGCGAGGTTCTCCCGGGTGGTCGAGGCAACGGAGAGGCCGTGCAGCGAGCCGGTGGCGGTGGGCAGGTTCGGGGTGCGCTCCCCTTCGAGGTAGGGCACGAACACCAGCCCGCCCGCACCCGGCCCGGCGCCCAGGGCGAGAGCGTCGAACGTGTCACGGTCGACGTCGAGAAGCCGGCGGGTCACGTCGAGGACGCGGCTGGCGTTGAGCGTGCACGCCAGCGGGAAATGGTGGCCGGTGGCGTCAGCGAAACCGGCCACCGCGCCGGAGGCGTCCCGGGTGCCGACCCGCGACACCGCCGCGACCACACCTGAGGTACCGAGCGAGAGCAGGCATTCACCGAGCCGCAGGCCCAGGCCCAGGGCGGCGCCCGCATTGTCGCCGCAGCCGGGGCCCAGCAGCAGCTGCCCGAGCCCGGCGCCGGGGTCGCCGCGGCCCACCGCCTCGCCGGGCGCCGCGACCTCGGGAAGGCGAATCCGTGCGGTCTCGCCGGGGGTGCGCCGCAGCGCGAGCGCGAGCAGATCGCGACGGTAGCCGCCCGTGGCAGCGCCGGAGGCGTCGTAGTAGCCGGTGCCGGAGGCGTCGGAGCGGTCGGTGCGCAGGGTGTCGAGCGAGCGGGCTCCGGCCAGTCGCCAGGTGAGCCAGTCGTGGGGCAGCGCGATCGCGGCGATGCGTGCCGCGGCGTCCGGCTCGTGGTCGGCGAGCCAGCGCAGCTTGGTCACGGTGAACGAGGCGACCGGGACCGAGCCCACCGCGTCGGCCCAGGCCGCGGCGCCCGCCGTGGGGTCGCCGCCGCCGAGGTCGGTGACGAGGTCGCGGGCCGCCTGGGCTGAACGGGTGTCGTTCCACAGCAGTGCCGGCCGGATGACGTCGCCCTCGGAGTCCAGGCAGATCATGCCGTGTTGCTGGCCGGCGACCGAGATCGCGGCGACGTCGTCCAGCCCGCCGGCCCGGTCGATCGCGGTGCGCAACGCCGTCCACCAGTGCTCGGGGTCGAGCTCGGTGCCGTCGGGATGCGGCGCGCTGCCAGCGCGAACGAATCTGCCGGACTCGGCCGCACGAATGACGACCTTGCACGACTGGGTCGACGAATCGACACCCGCGACCAGGGTCATCGCCTTCTCCCGCTGCTTTCGCCTTCTCCCGCTGCACTCTTCTTCTCTTCTCCCGCTGCGCTCGGCGCGGTCAGCCGAGCAGGTGCTCGACGGCGAGCTGCTGCAGGCGGACGAAGCCGAAGTCCCGTTCGGCGGCCTTGTCGGGGTCGAATCCGTCATCGTCGGCCAACAGGTCGGCGGCGGTCTCACCGGGCGCCAGGGTCGGCTCGGCGAGCTCGAGAACGCCGGCGTAGGCCATCGCCTCCCGCACCCGGGGGTCCGCGCGGAACCGTCGTGCCTTCTCGGCCAGCAGCAGGTAGGTCGCCATGCACGCCCGCGCCGACTCCCAGACGCCGGCCAGGTGCTCCGTCCGCGACGGCTTGTAGTCGAAGTGGCGGGGACCGGTGTAGCGCGGCCCGTCGGGGTAGCCGGGGAAGCCGTTCTCGATCAGGTCGACCGTGAAGAAGGCCGACAGCAGGTCACCGTGGCCGAAGACCAGGTCCTGGTCGTACTTCAGGCCGCGCTGGCCGTTGAGGTCGAGGTGGAACAGCTTCCCGCTCCACAGCGCCTGGCCGAGCGCGTGGGTGTAGTTGAGGTTCGCCATCTGCTCGTGGCCGGTCTCCGGGTTGAGCCCGACGATGTCACCGTGCTCAAGCTCGGCGATGAACGCCAGCGCATGCCCGACGGTGGGGAGGAAGATGTCACCGCGGGGCTCGTTCGGCTTCGGTTCCAGCGCGATCCGCAGGTCGTGGCCCTGGGACTTGATATAGCCGGCGACGGTGTCGATGCCCTCCCGATAGCGCTCCATGGCCGCGTAGACGTCCTTCGACCCGTCGTACTCGCCGCCCTCACGGCCACCCCACATCACGAAGGTGCTCGCGCCCAGCTGGGCGGCGATCTCCACCGCGCGCAGCACCTTGCGCAGCGCGAACCGTCGCACCGACCGGTCGTTGGACGTCAGGGCGCCGTCCTTGAAGACCGGGTGGGTGAAGGTGTTGGTGGTGACCATCTCTATCACCAGGCCGGCGGTGTCCGCCGCGTCGCGGAGCCGGCGGACCCGCTGCTCGCGGGTCGCCTCGTCGGCGTCGAACGGGAACACGTCGTTGTCGTGGAAGGTGATCCCCCACGCCCCGAGCTCGGCCAGCCGGCCGGCGTACTCCCAGGGGTCCAGCACGGGACGGGTCGCGGCACCGAACGGATCCGCCCCGGGCCAGCCCACCGTCCACAGCCCGAACGAGAACCTGTCCTGGCTCGTCGGCTGTCGCACCATCCCGCATCCCGCCCTTCCCACCGAGGAACACGCACGCACTGGTCCTGCGCCGGTCAGCGGAGGCGGCCCGCGCGAGCGATCTCGCCGAGCCAGCGCGCGGACGGCTTGACCGTGCGCGCGAAGGTACTCCGGTCGACGGCGATCAGTCCGAAGGTCATCGCATAGCCGGACGTCCACTCGAAGTTGTCGAGCAGGGACCAGTGGAGGTAGCCGCGCACGTCGACGCCGTCGGCGATGCAGCCGGCCAGGCCGTCGAGGGCGGCGGCGGTGTAGGCGATGCGGGCTTCGTCGTCGGCGGTGGCGATGCCGTTCTCGGTGACCAGGACGGGCACGCCCGCGTGTTCGGCGGCGAGCCGGACCGTGTGCCCGAGGGCCTGCGGGTAGATCTCCCAGCCGGTCTGGGTCGTCGCGGCCCCGGCCGGCACGGGCAGGACGCCGCCGGGCCCGATCCGTTCCCGGGTGTAGGTCTGGACGCCGACGAAGTCGTCGTCGCGGGAGACGTCGAGCCAGTCGAGTTCGGCCGCCTGCCGCGTCGCGGCCCAGCGCACCTCGCCGCCGTCGGCGGACTGGAGGTCGATGAGGGCGAGGGTCCAGCCGACGGCGGGGTTGCCGGGGCCGGACTTGATCGCCTCGACGGCCTTGCGGTGCGCGGCCGCCATCACCTCGATGTTCGGGGCGGGCCAGCTCCCGCCCGATCCCGACTGCCCGCCCGCCTGGCCGTCAGCGCCGGTACCGGCGGTACCACCAGTGCCGGCGGTACCACCAGTGCCGTCGGGCAGGCCGAGGCCGTCCTCGCGCGCGGCTGCCGGGACGATTCCGAGGTGCACCATCATGGAGATCACGTTCGGCTCGTTGAAGGTGCAGACCCAGGGCACCAGGTCCCCGATGTGCTCGGTGACCCGGGCCGCGTAGCGGGCGAACCGGTCGACGGCGGCGGTGCCGTTCCAGCCGCCGGCCGCGGCGAACCAGCGGGGCGTCGTGAAATGGTTGTAGGTCACGACGGGGGTCACGCCGTTCTCCAGGCAGGTGCCGACCATGCGCCGGTAATGGTCGAGCGCGGCCCGGGAGAAATAGCCCTCCTCCGGTTCGATCCGGGCCCATTCGACCCCGAAACGATAGGCGTTCAGCCCCAGTCCGGCGAGCAGGCCGATGTCCTCGGGATAGCGGTGGTAATGGTCGCAGGCGTCACCGGACGGCTCGGCGAACCGCGATCCGGGAGCCCATTCACCGGCCCACAGGTCGGCGTTGACGTTGCCGCCCTCGACCTGGTGGGCGGCGGTCGCGGCACCCCACAGAAAACCGTCCGGGAATTGATTCATGATCGATAATCCTCTCGGTGTCGCGGGGTAGGGCGGGCGTCAGCCGTTGGCCGAGGGCGCCGCGAGTACGGCGAGCAGGTCGTGTTCGATGGCCGGTGCCTGTTCGGGGAAGTAGCCCAGCAGGGTCCGCAGGTTCGGCAGGGACGGCTCGGTGCCGCTGTCGGCCGCGCCGAACTGCGGCAGGTGCCGGCGGAGCGTGGCGTGCACCACCGCCCAGGTCCGGGCATCGTGGAAAAGCACCTTCAGCGGGGTGTCGAGGGTGTATTCCGGCCGAACCGACCGTGGAATGCGGTATTCCCAGCGGTGCTCGCCGGCGTCGACGTGGGCGGTGAGCCCGTCCGGATGGTGCGGGAGAACGACGTCCGCGGTGGTGCCGCCGGGGATGGTGACCTCGACCGTCATCCGGTCGTCGGCGGTGTGCCGCCAGGCGACGCGAACCCGCCCGTGCGGGGTGTCGTGGGCGACGGTCGCGTGGGTGAGCCCGCCTCCGGGCTGCGGCGCGATCCGCAGGCGCCGGTAGCCGGGCTCGGCCGGCGCCACGCCGCCGACGACACGGTGCAGCCAGTCGGCGACGGCGCCGAGCGCGTAGTGGTTGAGCGACGTCATGCCGGTGTCCTGCAGCGATCCGTCGGGGGTGACGGCGTCCCACCGCTCCCAGATTGTCGTGGCGCCCTGGGTGACCGGGTAGAGGAACGACGGGCAGTCCGTCTGCAGGAGCAGGGCGTAGGCGGTGTCGAGGTGGCCGGTGCGGCTCAGCGCGTGCGTGACGAGCGGGGTGCCGGCGAAGCCGGTGCTGATGCGATGTTCGGCCTTGGTGACGAGCTCGGCGAGCCGGCCGCCGGCGCGGGCCTGCTGGGCGGCATCGAGGATGTCGAAGCAGATGGCCAGGGCGTAGGCGGTGACCGAGTCGTTCGCGACCAGCCCGGCGGGGGTGACCCATTCGTCGCGGAACGCCGCGCGGACCCGCTGGTGCAGCGCCCAGTAGCGGGCCGCGTCGTCCGCGCGACCGAGGACGTCGGCCGCCTGGGCCAGTTCGCCGGTCGTCCGGCACAGGTAGGCGGTGGCGACGAGGTAGGCGTTCGTCTTGCCGCCGGCCGGGTTGGTGGGCGGGGCGTCCGGGTCGAGCCAGTCACCGAGCTGGAAGCCGCTGTTCCACAGGCCTCGTTCGTCGAGGAGACCTTCGATGCTGTCGATGAACGCGGTCATGGAAACGTACTGGCGGGCGAGGATGTCGGGGTCGCCGTACTCCTGGTAGAGCGCCCAGGGCAGGCTGACCGCGACGTCGCCCCACAGCGCGGTGGGGGTGGTGACGGGCATACCCAGCGCGTCCGGGACGACCAGCGGGACGTACCCCTTCTCCCCCTGTTCGGCGGCGAGGTCGGCGAGCCAGGCGCCGAGCAGGTCACGGACGTCGTAGAGGAACGCGGCCGTGGGCGCGAAGGCGTTCAGGTCGCCGGTCCAGCCGAGGCGCTCGTCGCGCTGCGGGCAGTCCGTCGGCACCCCGACGAAGTTGCCGCGCATGGACCAGACGACGTTGCGGTGCAGCTGGTTGACGAGCTCGTTCGAGGTCTCGAACCAGCCGGTCCGGCGCAGGTCGCTGTGCACGACCACCGCGCGCAGCGCGTCGGCGTCGAGGTTCCCGGGCCAGCCGTCGACCTCGACGTAGCGGAAGCCGTGGAAGGTGAACCTCGGCTCCCACGTCTCCGGATCTCCGCCGCCGCGCAATGTGTACCGGTCGGTGGCGAGTGCGGTCCGGTTGGTCCGGAAGTCCGCCTCACCGCCGATCATGATCTCGGCGTGCCGCAGGGTGACCGTCGTGCCGGCGTCGCCGCGGACGGTGAGGCGGACCCAGCCCGCCAGGTTCTGCCCGAAGTCGACGACCGTCCGGCCGGCCGGGGTGGTCAGGATCTCGACCGGCGCCACCTCCTCGATCCGCCGGATCGGCGGCGCGGTCGGCGCGGTCGGCCCGGTGAGGGCGCCCAGGTCGTGCTCGATGACGTCGACCGGCGACCAGCCGGAGTCGTCGAAACCCGGCTGGTCCCAGCCGTCCGGATGGCGGCGCGCGTCGTAGGTCTCACCGTCGTAGATGCCGTCGGCGAGGATCGCGCCGGTACCGGCCCGCCAGTCGGCGCCGCTGCCGACCACGTCGACGCGGTCGCCGTAGTCGAGATCGAGCTGCAGGAATCCGGCCGGCCGGCCGGCCCACAGCGCCCGCCTGCCTCCCTCCCAGGTCAGCCGGCCCACGGCCCAGCCCTCCCCCAGAACCGCGCCGAGCGCGTTCACACCCTCCGCCAGCGCGCCGGTGACGTCGTGGCTGCTCACGACCAGCCGATGCCGGTAGGACGTCCATCCGGGGGCGAGGACCTCGTCGCCGACCCGGCTGCCGTTCAGGTGGGCCTCGACCAGCCCCAGGGCCGTGACGTGCAGGGTGGCCGACCGCAGGCCGGGGCCGACCGTGAACTCCCGCCGCAGGTACGGCGCCGGCACCGGCTCGGTACCACGCCCGGTGGCGAGCCCGTTGGCGCCGGCCGGCGCGGCGATGAAGCTGGCCTTCCAGGGGTGGGACACGGGACCTCGCTTCTCGGACACGACGGCGGGAACGGTCCGGTCAGGCATCGGACGCAGGCAACGTGATCGTTGTGGTGCAGCGGATGTCGTCGCTGCCGAGCCCGGCGAGCACGGTGACCTCGCCGGCCTCGATGCCCCGGGTGCCGTCGGACCTCGTGTGGAAGAGCCGTGCGACGGGGGCTTCGAGCGTGACCGTCGCGGTTTCGCCCGCGGGCAGCGCGAGGCGGGTGAAGCCGATCAGCTGGCGGACGGGCCGGACCACGGTGGCGGCCTCGTCGCGGGCGTAGAGCTGCACGACCGTCTCGCCGTCGGCAGGGCCGGTGTTGGCCACGACGAGCCGGGCGCGGATGAGCCCGCCGGTCTCCTCGACCGCCGGCCCGGCGGAGTCGCCGGCGGAGTCATCGAAGGCGACGTCGAAGGTGGTGTAGGACAGGCCGTGTCCGAAGGGGTACAGCGGGCTGGGGTCGGCCAGGTCGTTGTAGCCGTGCCGGGCCCCGGTGGGATGGCCGTACCCGCTGCCGTGGTGGTGGCCGTGGTAGATCGGCAGCTGGCCCAGGTGCCGGGGGAAGGTGCTGGGCAGCTTGCCGCTCGGGTTGACGGTGCCGAAGAGCGTGTCGGCGATCGCCTGGCCGGCCTCCTCACCGAGCAGCGGCGCGAGCAGCACCGCGTTGGACACCCGCGCCACCGCGTCGAGCAGCAGCGGCCGTCCCGAGACGACGACGGTCACCAGCGGCTTCCCGGTGGCCGCCAGCAGGGCGACCAGTGCCTCCTGGTCACCCGGCAGGGCGGGCTCGGCGGTCGACTGGCCCTCGCCCGCGGTGTTGTTGCCGACCCAGCCGGTCCGCTCGCCGACCACGGCTATGACGACGTCGGCACCGGCTACCGCCCGTTCCACCGCGTCCCGGTCCAGCGGCTGCGCAGGGTCCGCCTCGAACCGCCCGAGCGGAACGTGCTCGACGGACGGGTCGGTACGCCGCAGCGCGTCGAGCACGGTGGGTGCGTCGGGGTGGATCCTGCGCGCCTCGGCCTCGAAACGTCCGTCGAGCCCCGGCATCCGGGGCTGGAAGATGTCGGTGAAGACGAAGGTCGCCGGGTCGACGCCGGGGACCTGCCCGGTCAGCACCGCCATCATCCCCAGCGGCACCTCGGCGTTCGAGACCGAGGTGTAGGCCCCGAAATGGACCCGCAGCTCGTCGGCCGCCGGGCCGACGACGACGATCCGGCCGCCGCGGGGCGTGAGTGGCAGCGTCCCGTCGTTGTCGAGCAGAACCATGGCCCGTTCCGCGACGGCCCGGCGCACCGTCGCGGCCTCGTCGTGGCCGGGCGCGGGCGCCCCGGGCGCCCGCGCCCCGGTCGTCCCCGTCCCCGTCCCGGGCGCCCGGCCGGGAGGCGTCATGCCCGGGACGAGTCCGACGCGCGCCTTGGCGGCGAGCACCCGGGCCACAGCGGTGTCGATGACCTGTTCGTCGAGCCGGCCGCTGCTGACCTCGTCGACCAGGAAGGCGTAGTTCGCGTCGCCGGGGAGCTCGACGTCGAGGCCGGCGCTGATCGCCCGCACAGCGGCCTGGGCCGGTGAGTCCGCGGTGCGGAAGAAGTGGGTCTGCAGGGTCACGGAGTCGTAGTCGCTGACGACGACCCCGGCGAAGCCGAGCTGGTCGCGCAGCAGCTCGGTGAGCAGCCAGCGGCGCGACGCACGGAACGCCGTCGATCTCGTTGTAGGAGTTCATGACGCACGCGAGGCCGGCTTCGGCGATCGCGCGGCGGAACGGCTCGGCGTACTCGTCCACCAGCGCGCGTCGCCCGAGCTGGGTGACGGCCTGGTTGAGCCCGCCTTCGGAGGCGCCGTAGCCGACGAAGTGCTTCCCGGTGGCGAGCACGCCGGACGTCCCGTCGGCGCCCTGGATGCCGCGGACGAACGCGACGCAGAGCTGCGCGGCGAGCTCGGGGTCCTCCCCGTAGGTCTCGTGCACCCGGCCCCAGCGCGGGTCCCGGGCGAGGTCCATCACCGGGGACAGCGCGTGCCCGATCCCGGCCGCGCGCATGTGGGCGGCGGTCACGGCGGCGGCCCGGGTCACGAGCGCGGGCTCCCAGGTGGCCGCCTGCGCCCAGGCCGTCGGGAACTGCGGGCCCGAGCTGTGCAGCAGGCCGCTGATCGCCTCGAAGTGGACGAGCGCGCCGATCCCGAACGGCGTCACCGCGCGGACGGCCGCCTGGACGCGCGCGAGGTCCGTCCGCAGGCTCTCGGCGTCATGGCCGAGGAACCAGGCCAGCGACAGATGTCCCACGCCGTGGGGCCGCAGTGCCGGCAGCCGTTCGACGTCCAGCGCGGGGCTCGCCGCACCCGCCGGGCCCTGGCTGGAGCCGGAACCAGGGCCGGGGCTGGGGCTGGGCCGCCGCGCGATGAGGTCGGTCACGGCGAATCCGGTGAGCTGGGCGACCTTCTGTTCCACTGTCAGCCGGCGGACGAGGTCCTCGATCCTGCCCGGCGGCAGCGTGGTGGCGGTCATACTTGTGTCCCCTGTTTGTTTTCGAAGACCCCGTGACGAGCGGGGAGCGAATTCCCGGGCGCACCGGGGATCCCTTTCTGCCGCCCAGCGCCAGCGATTCTCACCAATGACCGCAAAAGGGGTCATGGAGTCGCTTGGCGATCCGCAAGAAGTAAGGATTTCGGTTGTTCCAGCAGCCAAAATCCTTACTTCTTCCTCAGAAGCAGCGACCACTGCGGACGTGCGCGGACGTGCGTGGACGGGTCAGCCCGCGGCGAGGAAGAAGCCCTTCTTCGCCGGATCCCATGCGAAGATGCGCGGCGGGATGTCGCCGTTCGGCGTCTCACGGCTGTAGGTCGCGGCGTCGGCCAGAACCGGGACGTGGAAGGATCCCAGCGCGAAACCGGCGTCCTGGAAGGACTTGTAGGTGAGGTCCTTGCCGGCCTTCGCGGCGATGGCCTGGAACAGGGTGAGGTAGCGGCAGGCGGCCGACTCGGACGTGCCCCACCCGGTTTCCTTCGGGGCCACCAGCGCCGGATCGATGATCTTGCCCTTGGTTTCGGGCACCGCGGCCTCGACCGTCGAGAGGCAGGTGTTGACGGCCGGGTCGGCGTAGTCGGCGGCCTGGCCGATGGCCAGCGCGTCGCTGAGCACGCCCAGGTCCCCGTTGCGGGCGCCGAGAACATAGGCCGAGGCGGTGTTGACGCTCCCGAACAGCAGGCGGGGGCGATAGCTGGTCTTCTGGAGCTCGGCGGGGAACTGGGCCTGCGAGCCTCCGACGAGCAGCACGGTGTCGACGCCGGCGGACTGGAACTTCTGGATGAAGACGTTGAGCTGCGACGACACCGCGGCCGGGTCGGTGGTGTCGGCGTCGAGGACACCCGTCTCGGTGACGGGAATGTTCCTGGCCGCCAGGGCGGGCAGGACGGTCCTGTCCAGGACCGCCTGGTCGTCGCGGTAGGCGACCACGGCGAGCTTCTTCCCGGCCAGCTCACCCTTGTCGGCGTACAGCCCCAGGCCCTGGCCGAGCTCGTCGCCGCCGCGCTGGTCGGAGAACCACGGCGCCTGGGCCTTGGCGTACCGCGCGGCGGTGAGGTCGCCGCCGACGACCAGCGTCCTGTGCGTCTGCACATAGCAGTTCACGTCTTCGGCGTTGAGGCTGCCGACCGCGGCGAAGACCTTCTCGTCCTCGGTCAGCTTCACGCAGGTCTCCTGCGCTCCGGTGGGCGAGAGGACGTCGACCGCGCCGAACACCGGGACGACCTTGCGCCCGTTGATGCCACCGTCCCTGTTGATCCTGTCGATGATGGCGCCGGCCACCGCCTCGTAGTCGCCGTGGTCGACGTCGACGTACTGCTTGACCTTGGACAGGTCCGGGTAGACGAAGCCGATCTTGATGCTGTCGGCGGTGACCCCCGGGGAGATGGCCGGCGCCGGCGGGGCCGGGAAGGCCGCGGCGCCGGTGGCACCACCCGCCGGTGTTTCCTTGTCGTCCTTCGACTCGACACTGCAGGCCGAGACGGCGGTGGCCGCGAGCGTGACGGCGGCCAGGAGGAGTAAGGCACTGGATCTGCGGGTGCGGCGCGACGAACTCATCTGCGAACTCCAGGAGGGTGACGTGGGTGACTACGCGGTTGGCTGGACGGAAACGGGCGTGCCGCCGCTTCGGCTGATGGCGCGTTCGTCGGTGCCGAGGTAGCTGGCGATGACCGACGGGTCGGCGCGGACGGCGTCCGGGGCGCCCTCGGCGATGACGCGACCGGTCTCCAGGCAGTAGACGCGGTCGCTGATGCCCATGATCAACGGCATGTCGTGCTCGATGACGAGCATGGCGGCGTCGAGTTCGCGGCGGATCTCCTGGATGAGGGGGCCGAACGCCTCCGTCTCCCGCTGGGCGACGCCCGCGGTCGGCTCGTCGAGGCAGAGCAGCCGGGCGTCGAGGGCGAGCAGCCCGGCGAGCTCGACGATGCGGCGGGTGCCGGTGGACAGGTCGGCGATGAACGCGTCGGCGTACCGGCCGAGGCCGAGGAAGCCGATGAGGTCGTCGGCGGCGGCCCGCTGGGCGCGTTCACGGGTGAAGGTGTGCGGCAGGTGCAGGGCGGTGGACAGCAGCCCGGTGCGGCCCCGCGCCTCCAGCGCGATCTGCACGGTCTGGCGGACGGTGAGCTCGGGGAACAGGGTCGCGGTCTGGAAGGTGCGCCCGAGCCCGGCCCTGGCCCGGGCGGTGGGCCCGGCGCCGGTGATGTCCCGGCCGAGGAGCTCGACGGTGCCGGTGGCGGGCACGAAGCCGCCGATCGCGTGCATGAGGGTGGACTTCCCGGCGCCGTTGGTGCCGATCAGGCCCACGATCTCGCCGGGCGCGACGCGCAGGGACACCCCGTCGACGGCGGTGAGGCCACCGAAGCGGACCCGGACGTCGCTGGTCGCGAGGACCGGCCGCCCTGCCTCGAGCGGCTCCCGGGACCGGGGGATGGTCCGGGTGAGCGCCTTCGCGGCGGCTACCTTCGGCGCGCCGGCCGGGGCGGGTCCGAGGCGGCGCTCGGCGAGGCGCAGCAGGCCGTCGCGGGCGCTGTAGCCGATCTGCACCAGGCCGCCGGGGAAGTAGAGCAGGAGGACGAGCAGGCCGAGGCTGGAGGTGAGCAGCGGGACGATCTCGTTGTCGGGGAAGACCGCCGGCAGGCCGATGACCCAGAGCGAGCCGAGCACCGGCCCGTACACCGAGCCGAGCCCACCGATGACGACGATGGACACGACGAGCAGCGAGTCCGCGCTCAGGAAGTACCGGTCGGCGTAGGGGACGTTCTGCACCGCGCCGGCGAGCAGGCTGCCCCCGAGGCCGGCGATCCCGCCGGCCAGCGCGAACGCGCGCAGCTTCACCCGGGTCGTCCCGACGGTGTAGGCCGCGGCGGTCGCCGGGTTGTCCCGCACCCCGATGGTGGTGCGCCCGACGCCGGAGCGGCGCAGCCGGGCGACGACCGCCAGCACCACCGCCAGCACGATCAGCACCAGGTAGTAGTAGGCGCGCTGGCTGGTGACGTCGACGCCGAAGGCGGTGTCGCGGGGGAACGACGCCGTGCGGGCGCCCGGGTCCTGGAACACTTCGCGGCGGTAGAGGTACTGCTCCGCGGCGATCCCGAACGCGAAGGTGCTGACCGCGAGCATCAGCCCGCGTACCCGTAGCGCTCCCGCGCCGACCGCGGCGGCGAGCGCGGCGGTGACGAGGCTCGCGATCCCGACGGCCACCGGGAACGGCAGCGCGTCCAGCGCGACGGTGCTGCCGCCGACGGAGATCTCCAGGCCGCGGTGGAGCGCCGCGGCGGTGAGCGCGCCGAGGCCGGCGAACGCCATCTGGCCGAGCGAGAGCTGCCCGGCCCAGCCGGTGAGCACGGTGACCGAGGCGGCACAGATCGCGTAGCAGAGGATGACCGTGTAGAGCAGCTGCCGCGAGGACTGCGTGACCAGCAGCGGCAGGACGAGGGCGAGCACGCCGAGCGCCAGCAGCGGCGCCCGTTCGAGCTGGCGGACCCACCACAGGTCGCGCAGCCGTTCGGGGATCGGCGCGGCCTTGGGCGCGAACGAGAACGACGACGTCGGGGTGTCACGGCCGCGGCTGGCCCAGAACACCGCCGCCAGGACCAGCCCGAGGATGACAAGGTCGGTCAGGCCGGGCTGGTCGAGCCAGTTGAACTGGACGAACGACTGCAGCAGGCCGAGTGCGACCCCGGCCAGCAGCGCGATCCACAGCGACGCCATCCGGGCGATCACCGCCGCGGCCAGCGCCCGCACCAGTGTCGTGGGGCCGAGCGTGGTGATCTGCGTCAGCGACTCGTTCTGCGCCGAGATCAGGATCAGGCACAGAGTGGCGACCATCCCGGCCACCGACCACATCGCGGTGGAGACGGCCTTCGGGCTGATGCCCTGCAGCCTCGCCAGCTCCGGGTTGCCCGCCGCCGCCCGCACCGTGCGGCCGAGCACCGTGCGGCTCAGGAACAGGCCGAGCCCGATCGCGACGAGCGGAACCACGACCAGGACGCTCAGCTGCGCGCCGCTGATCCGCAGGCCGTCGACCGGCGACCATGTCCCGCCCCACGGCACCGGATACGACTCGGACGCATGGTCGTCCAGGTCGGGCAGGCCGGTGACGATGGTGAGCGCGAGCTGCGCCACGCCGATGGTCGCGGCGACCAGGATCACCCGCGGTGCCTGGAACAGCCGGCGGATCACGGCGAGGTCGACCAGCGCCCCGAACGCCGTCCCGACCACCAGCGCGATGGCCAGGGCGATCCAGTACGGCACGTTCCACCGCACCACGAGCAGCGCGAACAGGACGGAGCCGACGAGGCCCATGTTCGCGACCGCGAAGTTGATGACCCGGGTGGACCGGTGCACCAGCACGATGCCGATCGCGAGCAGGCCGATGACGAGACCGGTGACGGCGCCGTCGAAGAGCAGCTGGGTGGTGGGCATCTGCATGGCTGCTCAGCCGCCTTCCCGGCCGAGGAAGACCGCGCGGGCGAGGTCGTCGCGTTCGGCGAGCTCACGGGCCGGTCCGGTGAACCGGACCTGGCCCTTCTCCAGAAAGACGGCCCGGTCGGCGATGGCGAGGGCGATGTTCAGCGACTGCTCGACGACGACGATCGTCAGCCCGTCGGCCTTGAGCCGTTCCAGGATCGCGAGCAGGTCCTGGACGACCGCCGGGGCGAGCCCGAGGGACAGCTCGTCGATCAGCAGCACCTCGGGGTCGTGCAGCAGCACCATCGCCAGCGCCAGCATCTGCTGCTGGCCGCCGGACAACGAGCCGGCCAGCTGCGACTGCCTGCCGGCGAGGTCGGGGAACAGACCCAGCACGTAGCCGAACCGGCGCTCGCGGCCGGCCCGGTCGCGGCGCATCCGGAACGCCGCCATCTCCAGGTTCTCCCGGATGGTCAGGTCGCCGAACACACCCTTGCCGCCAGGCAGCAGGTGCACGCCGTACGTCCCGCGCCGCTCCGGCGAGACGTAGGTGATCGTCCGGCCGCCCAGCCGCACGACACCGCGCGACGGCGTGCCGAGCCCGCAGACGACCTTCAGGATGGTCGACTTCCCGGCCCCGTTCGTACCCAGCAGCGCCAGCGTCTCGCCGCGGCGGACCTCGAACGCGACGTCGAACAGCACCTGCACATGCCCGTAGGAGAAGTCGACGTTGTTGACCTGCAGCACCGGGACGCCCTCGGGGTCGGCCCGCTGCCGGTCGCGCTCGGCGAGCTCCTCGCGCAGGTCCGCGACCACCAGCGACAGGTCGCTCTTCACGAACGACGCGCCGCGGATCATCATCAGCCCGCCGACCAGGGTCGCCGGAACACCGATCACCAGCACCGCGACCCGCGGGTCGTAGGCATTGCTGATCAGCCCGGACAGCAGCGCGCCACCGGTGGCGCCGACGAAGAACATGTACACCGAGGCCAGCGCGATCCCCAGACCGCGCAGCCGGTAGGGCACCACCGACTGCACCACCGGGCCGACCATCGCGAACGCGACCGACGCGAACACCGCGCCCGGAATGCTCGCGAGCATGAACCCGACCCAGTGCGGCATGAACCACTGGATCGGCAGCAGTACCGCGCCCGGCAGCACGCACAGCCCCAGCAGCCGCACCGCACGCTCCGGATCGCGGTGGTAGAGCCGGTCGTAACGGGGGGCGACGACCGGCAGCGCGACGACCAGGGCGGCACCGCCGAGCGAACCCATCAGGCCCCGCTGGAACGTCGACATCCCGTAGTGGTCCTCGGCCCACAGGTTCGCCAGGACGCTCGTGGTGAACAGGCTGAAGCCGAGCGCCGAGAAGGCGACGATCGCCGTCTTCACGGTGCGGATCCGCATCAGCCGGGCGAACGCCGCCTCGATCGAGATCGGCATCGCCTCGGCGTCCTCGACGACCTCGCCGAGCACCGAGCGCATCTCGTGCTGGCCGCGTGGCGGCTCCGGCAGCCGGAACGCGACGATCGCGACGACGAGCGCGGGCAGGCCGAGGACGAAGAACGGCCAGCGCCAGCCGTTCTCCCCGCCCGCCCAGGTCGCGATCCCCGCGACCAGCAGCGGGCTGAGCGCACCCGCGGCCCGCGCCGCCCCGTACACCGACGCCGACATCCGCCCGCGCACCCCGATCGGATAGGCGTCCGCGATCAGGGAGCCGTGCACCGTGTTGTTGCTCGACTTCGCCACCCCGACCCCGAACCGGGCCAGGAAGAACAGAAAGGCGTTCGCCGCCAGGCCGGAGGCGAGCACCATCAGCGAGAACACCGCACCGGCCCAGCCGATCACCCGGCCGCGCCGGTAGTGGTCCGCCAGCCAGCCCATCGGCAGCGCGCCCAGCACCAGGAAGGCACCGGCCGCGGCCGAGATGAACACGATCGCGCCGTCGGACAGCCCGAACGCGTCGCGGATGTCGGGTGCCAGCACCGACAGCGCCGCCGACTCCAGCTCGTCCAGCGCGTTCAGCAGCACCAGGACCCCGAAGGTCAGCGACCCGCCCGCGGCCAGCCCCTGGCGCAGCGACAGCGGCTCGCCGCCGACCCCCGGCAGCAGCTCGTCCGCGAACAGCACGTCCCGCCGGGCCTGGGCCTGCCGTTCCCGGCGCTCGGCCTCCGCGTCGATCAGTCCCGCGGCCAGCCCGGCCACCGAGGGCCCGTCCTCGGTGGCCGGGGCGGGGCCGGTGGGGGCGGTCACGGGCACCCCTGGTCGTCGGGCGTGCACCACAACCCGGATCGGTCGGACATCGTTGCCTACTTCCCGAGGGGAACAGGTAAGACGGTGGACACGTCGCCGACGGTCACCCTGGACAGGTAGGAGCGGCGCTCTTCGAGAACCACCCGGTCGCCGACGACGTCGAACGCGCCGCGCAGCCGGATGTCGTCGGAGGCGCTGCCCACGAGGACCTGGACCGGCCCGGGCTCCAGCCCGAAACGCCCGTCGAGGCCGAGGTAGCCGAGCTGGCTCATCGCCACGGTGAACTCGACCGGCACCGCGGTGCCGGGATCGAGGCTGATCCTGGTGAAGCCGACCAGCTCCTGGGCGGGCCGGGTGACGCCGGTCGCCTGGTCGGCGAAGTACAGCTGGACGACCTCGTCACCGGCACGCTCGCCGGAGTTGCGGACGGTCAGCCGGACCGTCACCGCCGCCTCGACGTCGGTGCCGACAGCACCGCCACCGCCACCGCCGACGACGCCGACGCCGACGCCGACGCCGCCGCCGACGCCGCCGCCGACAGCGACGTCCGACGGGCTGATCGCGAGGTCGGTGTAGTCGAACGTGGTGTAGCCCATGCCGTGGCCGAACGCGAACAGCGGGGTGGACGCCACGTCGAGATACCCCCGGTGCATGTCGTGCTCGGTCCGCCGGTAGCCGGAGCCGGTCGGCTGGCCGGAGTGGATCGGCACCTGGCCGCTGTGGCGGGGAAGCGAGATCGGGAGCCTGCCGCCCGGGTTCACATCGCCGAACAGGACCTCGGCCAGGGCGGTGGCCGCGTGCTGCCCGCCGTAGTACCCGTACAGCAGGGCGGGCAGGACGTCGACGATCTCGGCCAGCACCATCGGCCGGCCGGTGTGGACGATGCCCACGCATGGGGTGCCGGTCCGCGCCACCGCCTGGGCCAGCGCGATCTGGTTCGCCGGGAGGTCGATGTTCGCGGTGTCGCTGCCCTCGCCTTCGGTGATGCCGGGGGTGAACCAGCCTCCCCGCCCGCCGAGGGCGAGGATCACCACATCGGCGTCGCCGGCGGCCGCCACGGCCGCCGGAATGTCGGCCGGCTCGTGGTCCAGCACGCCGCACCCGGCGGTCACCGTCACCTCGGCGCCGGGTACGGCCGCGCGCACGGCCTCGGCGAGGGTCCGCGCGCCGTAGGTCTCGCGCAGGTAGTCGTCGATGGGCATCCCCAGCGGGCCGGCGAGCTCCTCGATCATCATCCGGACGGCCTCCTCGGTGACCGTGCCGGCCATCTGCTCCGTTCCGGGGATGTCGACCCGTGCTCCCCGGAACCGGGCGGCGAACATCTGCAGCGCGCCCGGGTACGTGTAGGCCGGGAACGCGAAGGCGATGCTGTCCGCGTGCGGGCCGACGAGCGCGATCCGCCGCAGGTCACGCGACAGGGGAAGCAGACCGTCGTTCTTGAGCAGCGTCACGGACTGCCGCGCGAGGCGGTGGGAGAGCCCGTCGCCGTCGCGGGCCGTCGCGGCGATGACGACCGGATCCTCGGGGACGTACGGCTGGTCGAACAGGCCGAGCGCGAACTTGTCCCGCAGCACCCGCCAGCAGGCCTGGTTCAGCTGCCCCAGCGGAACCTCACCACGGTGGACGGCTTCGGCGAGGCCGGGGCCGTAGCCGTCGGCGATCGGCAGCTCGACGTCGACGCCGGCCGCGAGCGCCAGCCGGCCGGCCTCCGCGGCGTCGCGGGCGACCCGTAGCCGCCGGTGCAGGTGGCCGATGGTGTCGTAGTCGGACACGACGGTGCCGGTGAAACCGAGCCGGTCGCGCAGCAGGCCGGTCAGGATCTCGCGGCTCGCGCCGACGGGGACGCCGTCGACGGCGCTGTACGAGTTCATCACCGCCGCAAGCCCCGCCAGCTTCACCGCGGCCTCGAACGGCCGGGCGAACACCTCGTACAGCTCACGGGCCCCTGCGGTGCTCCCGGCCATGTTCTGGCCGGCCTCGGTGAGGCCGTAGCCCAGGAAGTGCTTGCCCGTCGCGATCGCGCCGTCGCGCAGGTCGGTGCCCTGCAGGCCGCGGGTGAACGCGACGCTCATCGCCGAGACCAGGTACGGGTCCTCGCCGTAGGTCTCGTGCACCCGGCCCCAGCGGGCGTCCCGGGCGACGTCCATGACCGGCGACAGGACGAACGGGTGGCCGATCGCCCGGACCTGCCGGCGCAGGATCGTCGCCATCTCCTCGACGTCCGCCGGGTTCCAGGTGGCGGCCAGCGCGATCGCGGTCGGGAACGTCGTGAACCCGGGGGACACCACTCCGTTCAGCGCCTCGATGTGGAAGATCGCCGGGATGCCGAGCCGGGTGTGGGTGACCAGGAACCGCTGGATCTCGTTGACGGTCCTCGCCACCTGCGCGGGCGACTTGTGGCCGAGCATGCCCAGCGCGGCGATGTGCCCGATACCCAGTCCCAGGTCGCGCTCCGCCGCGTCCTGGAGCAGGCCGTCGACACCGACGAGGCCGATCGGCATCACGCCGGTGACCTGCTGCGCCTTCTCCTCGACGGTCATCGCCCAGAGCAGATCGGTAGCACGCTGTTCAGGGCTCAGGGCCGGGCTGCCTGCGGGTGCGCCGGTCATCGCGCGGCCTCCGCCTGGTCTGCGTCTGCCGGCGCTGCCTCCGCCTGGTGTGCCGGTGCTGCCTCGACGCGGACGACGGCCGGTGCGCAGCCGTCCGCGGTCACCGTCACCGTGATCACACCAGGCCCGGTCGGACGGATCACAGCGAGCGCACGCCCGTCGAAGGTCGTCCGGGTCCGGTCGAAGAAGTTCTCCTCCGGCCGCGGGTCCGCGCTGCCGAACCCCTGCAGCACACCCGGCCCGGTCAGCTCGACAGCCACCGGGCGGTCCGCGGTGTTGTGGAGGTTGCCGGCGGCGTCGACCAGGGTGACGGTCACGAAGGCGAGGTCGCGGTCATCGGCCGTGATCCGAGACCGGTCGGCGGTGACATCGAGCCGGACGTCACCGGTGGCGGACCGCAGGGACGTCCGGCCGGTCTCCCGGCCTTCGATGTAGGCGACGGCGGTCAGCTCACCGGGCTGGTAGACGGTTTCGAACGCGGCGGTGAAACGGTTCTTCTCCCCCGCCGGCTCCCTGCCGACCGAGCGGCCGTCGATCAGGAGCTCGACCTCGTCCGCGGCGGAGTAGACGTCGATCCGCACCGGCCGGCCCTCATGGCCGGCCCAGCTCCAGCTGGAGATCGAGTCGCTCCACGACCACCAGGTCGCCAGCCGCACCTGGTCGCCGTGCCGGTCGGGGCGGTGGACGGCGATGTAGGGCTCGGCGCGCAGGCCGAAAACGATCTCCCGGTAGTAGGAGGCGGGGCGCCGGTGGCCGGTGATGTCGATGTCACCGCACCAGGCCGCCAGCCACGGGTAGGCACCCTGATGGCCCGGCATGCCCCCGGCCGTCGGCGCCGGATCGCTCTGGTACTCGACCCGGCCGATCCCGGGCTCACCGAGGTAGTCCCAGCCGGTCCAGGTGAAGTCGCCGATGACGTGGCTGTTGTCCTGGACGAGCCGCCAGTTGCGGTCGATGTCGGTCGGGTAGGTCTCCGTACCGACGATCACCCGGTTGGGGAACAGCGTCCGGTCGAGCTCGTACCGGGAGTCGAGGTAGTTGTAGCCGGCGATGTCGAGGTAGGCCATCGCCTCCGCGGTGCGGGAGGTGACCAGCTCCGAGGTCATCAGCATCGGCATGAACTGGCGGAAGCGGGTCATGGCCGCGTTCACGTCGAGGTTCTCGGCACCGGACGCCTCGGCACCAGCCACACCGGCCGCCTCGGCACCGGCCGCACCCGCCGCACCGGACGTCTCGGCACCAGCCGCGCGGGACGGTTCGGCACCGGACGCACCCGTCGCTCCGGCGTCCGTCTCCGCCGGTCGGGCACCGCCGCCGGTCAGGGAGCCGAGCAGTTCCGGGCCGCCGGCGAACATGCCGTTCACGCCGTTGGTGATGAGCCGGGTGCCGTCGAGCTCACGGACCCGCTCGGCCAGCCGGCGACTGAACACGGCGCCTACCGGACCGCCGATCTCCGGGATCTCGTTGCCGATCGAGTAGAAGACGACGCACGGATGGTTCTGATCCTTGGCGACCATGGCCCGCAGGTCGGACTCCCAGGAGGCGGCGAAGTCACCGGCGTGGTCGTCGGCCGTCTTCGACCTGGTCCAGACGTCGCTCAGCTCATCCATGACCAGCATGCCGAGCTGGTCGCAGGCGTCGAGCAACGCGGCGCTGACCGGGTTGTGGGCACTGCGGATCGCGTTGAAGCCGGCCTGCTTGAGGATCTCCACCCGGCGGTGCTCGGCCCGGTCGATGGTGGCCGCGCCGAGCACCCCGTTGTCGTGGTGGATGCAGGCGCCGCGCAGTTTCACCGGTTCGCCGTTGATCCGCAGGCCCCGGCGGGCGTCGACGGTCAGGGAACGGATGCCGAAGCGCGTGGTCTCCTCGTCCAGCCGTTCGCCCTCGGCGGTCACGGTCGTCCGGCAGGTGTGGAGGTACGGATGATCAACGCCCCATCGGCGCGGCTCGGTCACGGTCAGCCGCTGGCGCAGGGTGGCCGTGTCGCCGGGGAAGACGGTGACCGGGGCGACGTCCCGGGCGACGATCTCGCCTCCGGCATCCGCGATCTCGGTGCGCACCTCGACCGTCCGCGTCACGGCCGACTGGTTCTGGACGTCGGTCGCCACGGCGACGACAGCCAGCTCCCCGTCGATGACCGGGGTCGTGACGCGTACGCCGTCGAGTGCGACGTGCAGCAGACCGCCGACGATGAGGCTCACGCCGCGGTAAAGGCCGCCGCCGGAATACCACCGGGTGTCGTCCTGGCTGCGCGCCTCGACCCGCACCTCGTTCTCCGCGCCATACCGCAGCAGATGGTCGACCGGCACGCGGAAGGTGGAATAGCCGCTGGCGCACTGCCCGGCCAGGTCATCGTTGACGTACACCCGGGCCTGGCGGTAAACGCCCTCGAACTCCAGCGTGACCCGCCGCTCTCGGTGCTCCGCCGGCACGGGGAACGACTTCCTGTATTCGTAGCCGTCCGCCGGGAAGTAGCCACGATGAGCCGATTCCGGGTCGGAACCGGACCGCTCGCGGCACACCATCGCGTCATGGGGCAGCCGGACAGGCTCCCAGCCGTCGGTCGCCCTGCCGAGCAATGCCTGGAACGTGTCGGGCTTCCGCCGATACGACCAGTCGTCGTTGAACGATGTGCGGATCAATCGAAGCTCTCCCGGTCGTGGCTGAACTCGGCTGCCCACCGGCGGTGGCAGCCTCGACGGCAGGTGGGCCCTCGCGGCGAAGCCTCTGGCTGTGCGGGGCGGAGCTGGAGGGTGATGCATCCCGCATCCGGTTCACTAGCGGGCACTAGTGATGAGGCCCGTAAGCTAGCATCGCCGACTAGCGCGCACAAGTGCGTACGAGGACGATCCTGTCCGGGTCGTCCGGCTGCGAGGACGGGGGGCCGGCGGGTGACCGCGTCAGAATCGGCGACCGGCCGGCGGGTGACCGCCCAGGACGTCGCCCGCGAGGCGGGGGTGTCGCGGGCGACCGTCGGGTTCGTCCTGAACAACACCCCGGGCCAGACCATCCCGGAGCACACCCGCGAGCGGGTGCTGCGGGCCGCCGCACGCCTCGACTACCGGCCGAACAGCGCCGCCCGCGCGCTCGCCAGCGGGCGCAGCCGGATCATCCTGCTCGTGCTGCCCGACTGGCCGATCGAGTTCCGGCTGCAGAACTACCTGGACGAGGCGTCCCTCGTCCTGGACCGGGCCGGCTACTCGCTGGTGACCTACACCCGCCACCCCGACCGGACGTCGCGGCCGCTGTGGGAGTCCCTCAGCCCGGACCTGGTGGTCGGCCCGGCACCGTTCAGCGCGCCGGACATCGCGTCGATGCTCGCCTGCGGCGTCAGGGAGATCTACCCGGACCCGGACCACCCGGGCACCACCGACGTCTCGCTGGCGATCAGCGCCGGGCCGGAGCTTCAGGTCGAGCACCTCCACGGCACCGGCCATCGCAGGCTGGTGTACGCGGCCTTCACGGAGGACCACCCCTCCTCGATGATCATTGCCCGCCATCGGGCGGCGTCCGACCGGGCCCGGTCCCTGGGCCTGGCGGCACTCGGCCTGGAGCGCATC
The DNA here is from genome assembly GCF_001983215.1 of Frankia sp. CcI49. Classification (NCBI taxonomy): domain Bacteria; kingdom Bacillati; phylum Actinomycetota; class Actinomycetes; order Frankiales; family Frankiaceae; genus Frankia; species Frankia sp. CcI49. The sequence continues at coordinate 52,244 of NZ_MOWP01000042.1, read as the reverse complement.
CACTACCGCGACGACTCCCCCGACGACGCGATACGCCGCTGGCTCGGCACCGGTATCACCGGCGTGGTCGCCTTCAACGACGATGTCGCCGCCGCGGTCACCGGCGCGGCGGTCCGCGCCGGCCTGCGGATGCCGGCGGATCTCGCGGTGATCGGTCATGACGACTCCCCGATCTCGGCGATGTTCGTGCCCGCGCTGTCCACCATCCGGTTCGACACGGCCGCGCTGGGGCGTGGGTTCGCCGACTTCGCGCTCCACCTGATCGACGGCCGCCCCCTGCCCGCCTCGTACGCCGTGCCGAAACCCGTCCTCGTGCGGCGCGCCACCAGCTGAGGCCTTCCCGGCGGCTTCGCCCTGGAGCCAGGCATCCTGCCCATCGGCAACACGGCGGTAATGTCAGGATCCCAACTATCTCGCGCTAGCTTTCGGCGCGAGCCGGGCCGCCTGGCGCCCGGCGCCACCGCGACGGAGGGCAGCGCACAGAGCCTCCACCGACCCGGCGAACGGGTGCTCAGGTGCGCCATCCACGATCGGGAACGAGGGGCATGATTCCCCGGCCTCCGCCTCGCGGGCCGTGCCGAAGCCCTCCCTCGCGGGGCGATACCAGCGCGACCAACGGCCCGTGGGTCAGACCCGACGGGCCCTCCGGCTGTTCCGCAGTATCAGAACCAGCGCCGCCCCGGTCGCGGCAACACCGGCGGTGAACAGGAGACCGTTGGAGTATCCCTCGTCTCGGTAGAACCGGACGCCGTGAATGATCTGGCTGTCCCGGGCGAGAATGATGAAGGCCAGTTGGCTGAGAATGGTCTGGGTGGCCCCTTGCGCCATTGACTGGGCGCCGTTGGCCAGGGCCTGTTCCGCTGGGTGCACCGCCTGGATGACCAGGATGGGAACAGTGGCCACCACGAGGCCCATGCCCACCGCGGTCCCGGCGCCGAGGAGCATCAACTGCGGCACGGTGTGGTGGTGCACGGAGATCGCACCATAGCCGCCGGCGACGAGCAGGCCGCCGAAGGCCAGCAGGAGCCAGGGATCGATCCGACGGGCAGCCATCCCGGCCGCTATCGCACCCAGAAGAACCAGGACACTGCTGGGCGCATTGACCAGCGCGTTCTTGGTCGCGGAGAACCCCAGGCCGTCGGACACGCCGGGGATCGTCGGCATCAGGGCGAGCAGGAACATCACCGTGCCGACGGCGTACGCTGCCCCGCCGACCAGTGAGGTCGTCAGCAGCATGGTCCAGACCGACCGCCGTTTCAGCAGGGGCAGCGGAAACATCGGATGCGGCACCCGGCTTTCGACGAAGGCGAAACCGGCCACCGCGGCGAGACCGCCGCCGATGAACAGAAGGGTGCGGGCACTGGCCCAGCCCCAGCCTGCGCCCTCACCGATCCCGTAGATGACCGCGGTCAGGCCACCGCCGAGCAGGAGCCCGCCCAGCCAGTCGATGCGGGTGCGTTCCTCGCGCACGGGACTCTCGGGAACGAGAAGCACGAGCGCCGCAAGGCCGATCGCGCTGGCGGCGGCCATGAACCACAGCGCGCCGCGGAAGCCGAAACCGTCGACGAGCCACGCGGACAGAAACGGGCCGCCGAGCGCGACCAGCCCGACGCCGCCGCCCAGCAGGCCGCTGGCCGGACCGACGAGCCGGCGCGGGAAGACGTCACGAACCATCGAACAGGCCAGCGCGGCGATCGGACCGTAGCACCCGGCAATGCCACGTCCGATCAGCAGCATGGAGTAGTTCGTCGCGAGGGCGGCGATCACGTCACCCACCAGGCCGAGGACGGTGATGACCACCATGACGCGCTTCTTGCCGTACATGGCCGCAGCCTTGACCACGAACGGCGTGACGAAGGTGCCGACCAGTGCCGTGACCAATGTGAACCACGAGATCCTCGCGGTGTGAAAATGTATGGCGATGTCGGCCTGAATGTTGCCGGACAGCAGGCCGACCAGCCCCAGGAGCTGGGATGCCCACATCAGCACAAGCAGGATCAGCGCATTTCGCGCGCCGAATCCGGATTCTCCGGATGCTGTCCGGGACGGGGCCGCGATAAGGGTCATGAACGGCTCCTGTCTTCTCGAATGGTGAAACCCCTGGCACCAGGGGCACGCCGACAGCGCCGTAACACCGTTGTTCAGGACGGGCGACGGCCCCGGCTACAACGGAATGGAACCGCCACCACTGGCCGGGCTGTCATGGAGTTCCAGCCGCCGCGGTGTGGCGTCAGGCGGTAGGTCGAACACCATCCTGCCGTGAATGGACGCACCCGGCTCGGCGGTGTTCCAGATCGTCTCGCCGGGCAGGTAGTAGCGCGACAGGTAGTCGGCGGTGCGACGGGCCCCGGTGCTGTCGTACACGTACTGGTAGGAACTATCCAGGGCACGGGGCGACGTACCGGTGTTACGGATCGTTATGGCGACCAGGCAGAACTGGCCAGCCGGGTGGCGGGCCAGGAACCCGAGGCCGAGTTGTTCGACCCCGCATTCGACGCCGTCGACGGCAAACGACAACGGGCCGTCCTGGAAGGCGCCGGGGCCCGGTGCGGTACGCGGGCCGGAAAGCGGCATGGCCGAGGAGTCCGCCGGTACGGCCGGGGACGCCACCGACGTGGCCGGGGTGGCCGAGGTGGCCGGGGATTCCACCGGCGTCGCCGCAGGAGTGGCCGGCTCAGCCGACGTCCCGTCATCGCGGTTCGCCGCCAGCCTGATCGCGGTGAGGGCCACCATGACCAGCACGAGGCTGACGGTCAGCAGAACGCGGCCACGTCCCCGGAGCCGCCGCCGCGCATCCGCGGACCGGTCCGCGGACCGGTCCGGCGAGCGCGCGAGCTCCGCGGTGAGCCCGAGCAGGCGGACAGCCGGATCGGTGGAGTGCTCCCCCGGCCGGCGCTCGACCAGACGCAGGAGCAGGTCCCGGGCATCAGGCCGGCCGGCCGCGTCTTTCGTCAACGCATCGCGGACGAGATCCACCACCTGCCCGGGCAGGCCGGTCAGGTCCGGTTCGGCGGCGGTGATCCGGTGGGAAAGCTCGACATCCGGGCCGTCCCCGAAAGGGTGCCGCCCGGTGCCCGCATAGGCGACAAGAATGCCCCAGGCAAACACGTCAGCCGCCGCCCCGATCGGCTGACCGTTGATCTGCTCGGGTGCCATCCACCCCGCCGAGCCGAACCCCCAGGCCGTCGGCTTACCGGCGCCATCGCGGGCACGGGCGATACCGAAGTCAATGACTCGCGGACCGGTCAGTGAGAGGATCACATTGCTGGGTTTGAGATCCCGGTGGACCAGCCCGGCATGGTGAATCGCGGTCAACGCCGTCGCGACCCCGACTGCCAGCCCGGTAAGAGTCGACGAGTCGAGCGGCCCCCCGTCGGCGACGGCGTTGTCCAGCCGGGGGCCGTCGATGAACTCGGTCACCAGGTACGGCGCGAACGCATCCGGGTCGGCGTCGAGAACCTCGGCGGTGCAGAACGAGGCGACGCTGCGAGCCGCCTCGACCTCCCACCGGAACCGCCTGCGGAACTCCTGGTCCCTCGCCCGATCCGACCTGATCACCTTGACCGCGACCGGCCTCCCCTGCTGGTCGCGCGCGTAGTAGACGGCGCCCATCCCACCCACGCCCAACCGGCTCATCAGCACATAGGGGCCGATGACGGTCGGCTCGTGCGGAAGCAGGGGTTCGCCCGGGACGGACACACCGTGCGCAGTCTCCACCGCCACCTTCATCCGAGCCGGGGCCGGCCGCACATTCTGATCTGGTCGACGGCCGTGCCCGGGCGTCTATGCACCCCCGCGCAATACTGTCCCGGCCGGGCCGCTCCGTCATCGTCCATCCGCAGGCAGTACCGGCTACGTATGACGCAGTACCTTTCCGGCCGCCGTACTCCAACCGGAGTACCTGCCGCGGCTCCGGCTCCGGCTCCGGCCGACGACAAGCCGGCCGGCCGGTTTGTCGTCGGCGCCCTGACCGCCCCCGGATACCGGCAACCGCCAGCCTGCCGCTCGGCCTACAGGCAGACGTATGACCACCCTGTCGTCAGGCGTTGTCGGCTGGGTAGTGCACCCCGATCCGGGCTCGCACAGTGTCGAGGGTTCGCATGATCGCGACGGTTTCGTCCAGCGGCATGATGTCGCTTTCGAGGTGCCCCGACCGCAGCCGTTCGTGGACGTGACGGGCCTGGTGGTGCAGGCCGCCCCCGGCCGTCTCGTCCCCACGGCCATCGCCGTCCCGGGCGGCCGGCAGGCGCAGGCGCTCGACGGCGCCGGCCCGTTGCACGACGAGCTCGTCGGGGCAGTGCATGAAGGCCGGCAGCTCGATGCTTCCGGCGGTGCCGGTGACCCGGCCGGTGCAGGCCAGGTTGGCCCGCAGCGACGCCTTGGCGACGGCGAACGCGCCGCTGTCGTAGGAGGTCAGGACGGCCAGGTGCTCATCGACGCCGGTCTCGCCGAGCTGCCCGAACGCCGCCACCAGGCTCGGCTCCCCGAGCAGCATGCTGGCCAGCGACACCGGGTAGACACCGAGATCCAGCAGTGCGCCGCCGCCCAGGGCCGGGTCGAACAGCCGGTGGGTGGGTGTCATCGGCACCCGGAACCCGAAGTCGCCCTCGACCGAGAGCACGGTGCCGATCTCGCCGGCCGTGACCAGTTCGCGCAGCCTGACGTAGGCGGGCAGGAAGCGGCTCCACATCGCCTCCATCAGAAACCTGCCCTGTGCTCTTGCGGCGGCCACCATTTCGGCGGCCTGGCCGGCGTTCAGCGCGAACGGCTTCTCGCACAGCACGCCGTGGCCGGATTCCAGGAAAAGCAGGGTGTGCTCGTGGTGGTGCGAGTGGGGCGAGGCGACATAGACGATGTCGATGTCGTCGTCGGTGGCCAGGCTCTCGTATGAGCCGTACCTGCGGTGCGGCGCGATGCCGTACGTCTCGCCGAACTCGTCGGCGGTCGCCCGGTTGCGGGAGCCGACGGCCACCAGTTCGGCTTCCGGAAGGCGGCCCAGCGCGTCGGCGAAGCCCCTGGCGATCGCTCCGGTCCCCGCGATGCCCCAGCGTAAGGCCATGTGTACCCCGTTCTCCGAAGAATGCCGCGGTCGGGTGCCGCCCGTTCCTCTCACGATCGGGGAAGGTCGGCCCGGTGGGCGGTGTCACGCAGCACTTGCACCCGGAGGTTACACGTGTAACATGACCCTCGCCGGCAAGTTACACGTGTAACTTGATCACAGAGTCGAACGGGTGTAGCGCGGGCAGAGGATGGGTGATCGCACGATGCCGGTTGATGGTCGACGGGGCGAGGAGCTGTCGAGGCTGCCCGCGGGGCCGGGGCCGGGGCCGTCCAGGCCCACCAGCGCCGACGTGGCGCGCCGTGCCGGGGTGTCACGGGCGACGGTCTCCCACGTTCTCAACGGCACCGACCATCCGGTCAGCGAACAGACCCGGCAGCGGGTCCTGGTCGCGGCGCGGGAGCTGCAGTACGCCCCGAACGCCTCGGCGCGTGCCCTGCGCGCCGGGCGCAGCAACGTCGTCCTGGTGCCCATGCTGCGGTCCGCGACCGTGCCCGGCGCGGACCGGTTCCTCGAGAACCTCGACCGGGAGCTGGCCGCTCGCGACCTGGTCCTGCTGATGCACGGCGACCGCACCACCAGCGGGGTGCGAGGGGCTCAGGCCTGGGCCGAGCTTCGCCCCGCCGCCGTGTACGTCAACGTGGCCCGCGGTACCCCGGCCGCCGTAGAACTTCTGCGCCGGGCAGGCGTGCAGGCGGTCCTGCTCACCGGTGCCCCGCGGGTGGACTACGCGCCCACCGTGCCACTCGATCCCGCCGCGGTGGCCAGCCTCGCGACCCGGCACCTGATCGCGCGGGGCTGTCGGCGCCTCGCCTGCCTGGTGCCCGCCGGGCCGCTGGCGGAGCTGCCCACGCAGCGCTATGAGGCGGTCGTGGAGGTCGCGTCGGCCGCCGACGTGCCCGTCGAGCGGGTGGACTGCGAGCTCTCCTCGGACAGCATCGCGCCGGTGGTGGACCGGTGGCGCGACCCGGCGCACCGGCCGGACGCGGTCTACACCAACAGCGACCCGTTCGCCATCCTGCTCATCGACAAACTGCGCGCCGCGGGCATCGAGGTTCCCCGCGACATCGCGGTGGTCGGTTCGGGTGACCACCCGCTGGGTGCCGCGCTGCGGCCCGCGATCACCACCGCCACCTTCGACGTCCCGGCGATAGCCCGGGTGGTCGCCTCCTCGATCCGGCGGCTCCTCGACGGATCGGACCTGGATCCGGGCCTGGAGGCCGCCCTGCGACCGCACCTGATTGTCAGGGAGTCCGGGTGAGGACCTTTCCCCGGAAAAGCCCACGCCTCATCCGGCGATTACGACGAGAGGACTTATCGACATGACGGACGATCTGTACTGGGACCCGTTCGACAAGGAGATCGACGTCGACCCGCACCCGCGGTGGAAGCGGATGCGCGACGAGGCGCCGGTCTATCGCAACGAGAAGTTCGACTTCTACGCCCTCTCCCGCTTCGCCGACGTCGACGCGGCCCATCTCGATCCGACGACGTACAGCTCCAGGTACGGCACCGTCCTCGAGCTCATGAAGCCGGAGCCCTGGGACACCGGGCAGATAATCTTCATGGACCCGCCCGCGCACACCACCCTGCGCGTGCTGGTCTCCCGGGCCTTCACCCCGCGCCGGGTCGGCGGTCTCGAAGGCGTCATCCGGGACCTGTGCGCCGAGCTTCTCGACCCGCAGATCGGCGGCGGCGGGTTCGACTACGTCCAGGACTTCGCCGCCCAGCTCCCCTCACTGGTCATCTCCCAGCTCATCGGCGTCGACCCCGCCGACCGGGAGGACGTCCGAAAGATGATCGACGGGACGTTCTACCTGGACCCGGAGAAGGGCATGTTCAACGAGACCGCCATGGCGGCCACCGCCCGGTTCCACGGCTACCTCACCGCCCAGCTCGAGGAGCGGGCCAAGAGCCCCCGCGACGACATGATGACCGCGCTCATCCAGGCGGAGATCGCGGCCGAGGGCGGCACCCGCCGCCTCAGCCTGCGCGAGGCCACGGACTTCACCGCGCTGCTCGTCTCGGCGGGCACGGAGACCGTCGCCCGCCTGCTCGGCTGGGCCTGCGTGCTGCTGGCCGCCCACCCCGACCAGCGGGCCGACCTGGCCGCCGACCCGGCACTGCTGCCGGGCGCCGTCGAGGAGACCCTGCGCCACGAGGCGCCGTCCCCCGTCCAGGGCCGCATGGCCACCCGCGACATCGACCTGCACGGCACCCGGATTCCGGCGATGTCGAAGGTCCTGCTGCTCACCGGCTCCGCCGGCCGCGACGACCGCAAGTACGACGACCCGGACCGCTACGACATCCGGCGCAGGTTCGACAGCCACGTCTCCTTCGGCCACGGCGTCCACTTCTGCCTCGGCGCCGCGCTCGCCCGCATGGAGGGACGCATCGCCCTGGAGGAGACCCTGCGCCGTTTCCCGGCCTGGGACATCGACCACGAGAACACGGTCCGCCTGCATACCAGCACCGTGCGCGGCTACGAGAAGCTGCCGATCATTCTCTGATCGGCCCGTCCGGCCCTTCCCCCTCCTCGGCCCGGGGGGCGAGGAGGTCGGCCAGTGCCTGCAGCGCGACCTTCACCCGCTCGACGTCGGCCGGGTCGGCGCTGTCGATCGCCGCGGCCACGGCGGCGTCGATCTCGGCTGGCGGGCGGGCCTGGGCGCGCTCCAGCGTCGACGCGGTCAGGTGGACGAGGGTGCGGCGCCGGTCGCGCGGATCGGCCGCGGTCTCGACCGCACCCTCGTCCCGCAGCCGGGCGACGCACACCGAGACCTGGCTCTGCGGGAAGCGGACGCGGGCGGCGATGTCGGAGATCGAGGTGCCCGGGTTCTCGAAGATGTCGAACACGACCGCGCGGGTCGGCGCGGACATCTGGCGGAAGCCGATCTCGGGCATCGCCTGCTCGCCCAGCTTCATCAGCCGGCGGCCCAGCTGGAAGAGCTCGAATCCGTCCACGCGGCAACGTTACCGTTCCGTCAACCTAGATGCATAACTCTTGATGTAGTTGCCGAGATCGGGTTATCGTCGGCGCGCCCCGGTTCCGCACCGCGCCGGTACCGCGCCCCGGAGCCACACCTCGGAACCGCACGCCACGGTTCCGCACCCCCGGCCAGACCGTGAGGGGACGCATGCTGACCCGACTGCTTCCGCGTTACCTCCGCCCGTACCGGCGGATGACCGTCGCCGTCCTGGCGCTGCAGGTCGCCCAGACCGCGGGCGCCCTGTACCTGCCGGCGCTGAGCGCCGACGTCATCGACCACGGCGTCCTCGCCGGCGACACCGGCCGCATCGTGCGGCTCGGCGGCGTGATGGTCGTCGTCTCGCTCGGCCAGCTGGCCTGCGCCGTCGCCGCCGCTGTACTGGGCGCGCGGGTGGCCACCTACCTGGCCCGTGACCTGCGCGCGGAGATCTTCGCCCGGGTGCTCGCCTTCTCCGCGCGGGAGCTCGACCGGTTCGGTGCCGCGTCCCTGAGCATCCGGGCCACCGTCGACGTCCAGCAGATCCAGATGCTCGTCCAGCTCACGCTCACATTCATGATCACGGCACCGCTCATGTGCGTGGGCGGGATCGCCTTCGCGCTCGGCCAGGACGTCGTGCTGTCGCTGCTGCTGGCCGTGGTCATACCGGCGCTGGGCCTGGTGGTCTGGCTGATCGTGGGCGGCATGACGCCGCTGTCGGAGGCGCTGCAGACCGCGATCGACGCGACCGGCCGGATTCTGGGCGAGCAGATCGCCGGCCTGCGCGTGATCCGGGCCTTCGTCCGCGAGGACCACGAACGGGCCCGGTTCGCCGCGGTGAACCGCCAGCTCACCGACGTGTCGCTGCGGCTGGGCCAGCTCTCGGCGCTGATCTTCCCGGTTATCACTGCGGTGGGCAGCCTGGCCGGGGTCGCCGTGGTGTGGTTCGGCGCCCGGCGGGTCGACTCGGGGGCGATCCAGGTGGGGGCGCTGACGGCGTTCCTCGGCTACCTGCTGCAGATCCTCGGCGCGGCCATCACGGCCACCTTCCTGCTGCGGCAGCTGCCGCGGGCCGAGGTCTGCGCGCGGCGCATCGACGAGGTCCTGGCCTCCACCCCGACCGTCCGCCCGCCGGACCGGCCGGTCACCGCCCTGCCCCGCCCCGGCCTGGTCGAGCTGCGCCAGGCCGGATTCCGCTACCCGGGCGCCGAGGCGGCCGTGCTGCACGGCGTCGACCTCGTCGCCGAACCCGGACGGACCGTCGCCGTCGTCGGCGGCACCGGCAGCGGGAAGAGCCTGCTGCTCAGCCTGATCCCCCGGCTGGCCGACGTCACCGAAGGCGAGGTGCGGGTGGGCGGGCACGACGTCCGGGCACTCGACGGTGCCGCGCTGCGCCAGGCGATCGGCTACGTCCCGCAGCGCCCGCACCTGTTCTCGGGGACGGTCGCCACGAACCTGCGCCTGGCCGACCCGGACGCCTCCGACGCCGACCTGTGGCGGGCGCTGGAGATCGCGCAGGCCCGCGAGTTCGTCGAGGCGCTGCCCGAGGGGCTGGCCGCGCCGATCACCCAGGGCGGCACGAACGTCTCCGGCGGCCAGCGCCAGCGGCTGGCCATCGCGCGTGCCCTGGTCGGCCGGCCCGCGATCTACCTGTTCGACGACTCGTTCGGCGCGCTGGACTACGCCACCGACGCCAGGCTGCGGGCGGCGCTGGCCCGGGAGACCGCCGACGCCACGGTGATCATCGTGGCCCAGCGGGTGAGCACCATCCGCGACGCCGACCGCATCCTGGTGCTCGACAGCGGGCGCGTGGTCGGCGACGGCACCCACGACCAGCTGCTGGCCGGCAACCCGACCTACCGCGAGATCGTGCGGTCCCAGCTCTCCGCGGCGGAAGCGGCGTGAGCAGCGGAAGCGGCGTGAGCCTCATCGGCGGTGGACGCGGCACAAGCGGCGGGGGCGGCGAGGGCGGCGGAAGCGGCGTGAGCCCACGGCCCGCCGCCGGCCGCCAGCTGCGGCGGGTCGTGGGGCGCGAACGCGGGATGCTGCTCGGGCTCGGGGTCTTCGGCCTGCTCACCGTCGCCCTCACCGCGGCCGGCCCGTGGCTGCTGGGCCGGGCGACCGACCTGGTCCTCGGCGGCGCCCTCGGGCGCCGCTTCACGGCCGGCACCACGGCGGACGAGGCCATCGAGGACCTGCGGGCGGACGGCCACGGGACGCTCGCCGACGTCCTGGGCACGGTGCCCTTCACCCCCGGCCACGGCGTGGACTTCGCGGCGGTCGGGCGGACGCTGCTCGGCGCGGCCCTCGTCTACGCCGCCGCCGGTCTGTGCGGGGTCATCCAGGCCTGGCTGGCCAACGTGATCTCCCAACGGGTCCTCGAACGGCTGCGCGGCGAGGTCGAGGACAAGATCCACCGGGTCCCCCTCGGCTACCTCGACCAGCAGCGGCGCGGCGACGTGCTCAGCCGGGTCACGGGCGACCTCGACAACCTCGGGCAGTCCCTCCAGCTCGTGCTCGGCCAGTTCGTGGTGCCGGTGCTGAGCATCGTCGGGATGCTCGCCGTGATGTTCTGGGTCTCGTGGGTGCTGGCACTGATCGCGCTGGTCACCGCGCCACTGTCCGTCCTGGTCGTGGCCCTGCTCGCCCGCCGGGCACAGCCGGCGTACGGCCGGCAGTGGCGGCACACCGGCGAGCTGAACGGCCACATCGAGGAGATGTTCGACGGCCACGCGCTGCTCAAGGTCTTCGGCCAGGAGCAGGCGGCGGCGGAGGCCTTCGCGGCGGGCAACGAGCGGCTGAGCCGGGCGACCGTCCGGGCGCAGTCACTGTCCGGAGCGACCCAGCCGGCGATGATGTTCCTCAGCAACCTGAACTACGTGCTGATCGCGGTGGTGGGCGCGATGCAGGTGGCGGCCGGCGCGCTGACCGTCGGCGGGGTCCAGGCCTTCATCCAGTACTCACGGCAGTACAGCCAGCCTTTCTCCTACCTGGCCGGCATGTCCGGGATGGTGCAGTCCGGGCTGGCGTCCGCCGAGCGGGTCTTCGAGCTTCTCGACGCCCCCGAGCAGGACCCGGACCCCGTCGAGCCGGCCGAGCCGACCGGGGCGGTGGGGGCGGCGGGGGCAGGGGCGGCCGGGATGTCCGGGGCGGTCGGGACCGCGCGCGGGGCGGGCCGGGTGGCGTTCGAGCACGTCTCGTTCCGCTACCGGCCCGACCGGCCGCTGATCGAGGATCTCCAGCTCACGGCGGAACCGGGGCACACCGTGGCCATCGTCGGCGCCACCGGCTCCGGGAAGACGACCCTGGTCAACCTGCTCCTGCGTTTCTACGAGACCGACGCCGGCCGGATCACCGTCGACGGCGTCGACACCACGGCCATGACCCGCGCCGAGCTGCGTTCCCGGATCGGCATGGTCCCCCAGGACCCGTGGCTGTTCCGCGGCACCATCGCCGACAACATCGGGTACGGCCGTGCCGGGGCCACCCGCGCCGAGATCGTCGCGGCGGCGACGGCGGCGCACGCCGACCGGTTCATCCGGACCCTGCCCGACGGCTACGACACCCTCGTCGCCGACGTCGCCGGGGCCGGGGTGAGTGCGGGCGAGCGGCAGCTGCTCACGATCGCCCGGGCCTTCCTGACCGAGGCCCCGATCCTGGTGCTGGACGAGGCGACCAGCTCCGTCGACACCCGCACGGAGCTGCTCATCCAGCGGGCGTYGGCCCGGCTGCGGGAAGGACGGACCGCGTTCGTCATCGCCCACCGGCTCTCCACCATCCGCGACGCCGACACGATCGTCGTCATGGCCGACGGCACCATCGCCGAACAGGGCAGCCACGACGAGCTGCTCGGCCGCGGCGGTGCCTACGCCCGCCTCCACGCCGCACAGTTCACTCGGGCCGAGGCGGACGTCATCTGAACGGCGAGCGTCAGCCGAGTGCGGGCGGGGGCGCCGTGCTGCGGCGCAGGACCAGCTCCGGCGGGATGACCACGTGGGTCCCGCCGGGCGCGCCCGTCTCGACCTGCTCCAGCAGGGAACGCAGGCTCTGGCGGCCGACCTCGGCGAAGTCCTGGCGCACCGTGGTCAGCGGCGGCGAGAAGAACTCGGCCTCGGGGATGTCGTCGAACCCGACGACGCTGACGTCCTCGGGCACCCGCCGGCCGCCTTCGCGCAGGGCGCGCAGCACGCCGAGGGCCATCTGGTCGTTGGCGACGAAGACGGCGGTCAGGTCGGGCTCGCGGGCGAGGCGACAGCCGGCGGCGAAGCCGGCGCGGGCGGTCCAGTCACCGGCCAGCGGCGGATGGACGTCCGCGCCGGCCGTTTCGAGCGCGGCACGCCAACCGGCGATCCGCCCGGCGCCCTCGTACCAGTCGGGCGGCCCGGCCACGTGCCGAACGGTGCGGTGGCCGGCCGCGAGCAGGTGCTCGGTGGCGGTGCGGGCGCCGTGCTCCTGGTCCACCGAGACGGTGGCGATGCCCCCGTCGGGCCGCCCTTCGACGGCGACGAGCGGCAGACGCGCCGCGACCGCGGCCAGCGCATCGGTCGCATCGGCGGTATCGGCGGTATCGGGCACACCGGCGGTGCCGGCGGTGTCGAGGAGCGGGGCGACCGCCACGACCCCGTCGATGCCGCCGGCCAGCAGGCGCTGGAGAGCCTGCCGGAGGGCCTGCGGGTCGAGGGAGTGCAGGCTGACCACCGTGACCTGGTAGTCAGCCTCCCGTGCCGCCTGCTCGACGGCGTACAGCGTCGACGTCGGCCCGTACAGCGTGCCGGCCAGCGCCAGCACACCGAGGGTGCGGGTCCGGCCGGTGGCGAGCGCACGGGCGGCCGGGTTCGGCCGGTAGCCGAGCTCCCGCATGCCCGCGAGGACCCGTTCCCGGGTCCGTGGCCGGACACCCGGATGGTTGTTGACGACCCGGGACACGGTCTGGTGGGAGACCCCGACGAGTCGGGCCACGTCGGTCAGCGCCGGCGGCCGACCGGACGCGCCGACGATCGTTCCCGGTGCGGGGTCGCCCTCCCGGTCCGGTGCCGGTCCGTCCACTGTGGCCCACCTTCGTCGCTCCTGACGAGCCGCTGTCATGCCGCCTGGCCGGGCAGGCCAGTGCTCTCGCGACTCGCGCCTGGGACCGTCCAGTCACTTCGTTATATCCGGCCTGTCCTGCCCGGCTGTCGGACGTCGGCACCGGCACATCGCGGCGGCGTGCAACCCATGCGGACCGGTCGGCCTGGTCGCAGCGGTTGCCCGAGGTGCGACCCAAGGTCATCACCCGAAGATCATGGGATTTTCGTCGTCCCGACGACCACGATCCTCAACTCCTGGGCTTCCGTCTTCGTGACCGCCGGCACGCCAACCCCCGCCCCCGCAGCTGCGCACTGGCACAGGTCCGGCACGGACAGCCCGTCCACCCGTTGAACCTGAGCTTGACCGGCGAAATGTTAGCGCTAACATTTCCCTGCGCGGCTGTTGCCGCCCAGCTCGGGCGGCATCCGCCGCGGATCGGATCACCTCGGGTCRCCGGCCAGTCCGGCCATGCACAGAACGGCAGGCGCAGGTGCAGCAGACGCGTGAGTTCCTCCGCTCGCTCGGGCTTCCGGGCGCTGATCCGTCCGATCTCCCGTCCAGTGGGAAGCGGTTCCCCGACGGGGCCCAGTACCGGGTGGAGATCCCGAGTGTGGAGGGGCCGGAGGCGGTGGCGGCCGTGCTGGCCGAGGCGGACCGCCGCGGCGTCGCCGTCCACCGGGTCTCGCAGGGCAGCGGCGGGATGCTGCTGACCGGCGGGGAGCTGGCGGCGATGGCGGCGGCCGGGTCGTCCGCGGGAGTCGAGGTCAGCCTGTTCGCCCGGCCGCTCGCCGGGTGGGACACCGGGGCCGCCGCGCTGGCTCCCGGCAGTGCCGGCCTGGCCGCGCAGGCACGCGGGACGGAACAGCTCGTGCACGTGCTGGAGGACATCCGCCGCAGCACAGAGGCCGGGATCCGCAGCGTTCTGGTCACCGACGTCGGGGTGCTGTCGGTCGCGGGCCGGATGCGGGCCGCCGGCGAGCTGCCACCGGAACTGATCTTCAAGGTGAGCGTGCAGATGGGCTGCGCCAACCCGGCGTCGATCCGCCTGGTGGAGCAGCTCGGCGCCGGCACCTACAACGTGCCGACCGACCTGTCGCTGGCGCAGCTCGCGGCGGTCCGGGCGGCGGTGGACCTGCCGATCGACCTCTACGTCGAGGCGCCCGACGACCTCGGCGGCTTCATCCGCCACTTCGAGATCGCCGAGATCGTCCGGGTCGCCGCGCCGGTGTACCTGAAGTTCGGGCTGCGCAACGCGCCGAACATCTATCCCAGCGGCACCCACCTGACCGCCACCGCCGTGGCGCTGGGGCGGGAGCGGGTCCGGCGGGCCGAGATCGGCCTGGAGCTGCTGCACCGCTGCTACCCGGACGCCGTCGGCTCCGGGCCACGACCGGCCGGCCTCGCCGTGCCGGCTGTCCCCGCGGTCGCCGCCGTTCCCGCCGTTCCCGCGGTCACCGCCGTCCCCGCTGCCGAGGGAGCACTTCGATGAAGATCGTGGACGTACGGACACATGTGTACGGGACGCCGTGGCGGGACCTGACCTACGTCCAGGTGTTCACCGACGACGGGCTGGTCGGCGTGGGTGAGACCCGCATGCTCGGCCACACCCAGGCACTGCTGGGCTACCTGGCCGAGGCGGTGCGCAACCATGTGCTCGGTTCGGACCCGTTCGACATCGAGTCCCTGGTGGACCGGATGAAGCGCGGCGACTACGGCCGGGCCGGTGAGATCGTCATGTCCGGCATCGCCTGCGTGGAGATGGCTTGCTGGGACATCGTGGGCAAGGCCCTGGGGCAGCCGGTCTGGCGGCTGCTCGGCGGCAAGGTCCGCGATCGGATCAAGGCCTATGCCAACGGCTGGTACACGGTCGAGCGCACACCCGAGGAGTTCCACGCCGCCGCGCGGGCCGTCGTCGACCGCGGCTACCGGGCACTCAAGCTCGACCCGTTCGGCGCCGGCCGCTGGGAGCTGGACCAGGCCGAGCGCCGCCACTCCATCTCCCTGGTCGAGGCGGTGCGCGACGCCGTCGGGCCCGATGTGGAGATCCTGGTGGAGATGCACGGGCGGTTCGCGCCGCACGAGGCCATCCGGATCGCCGCCTCGCTGGCCGAGTTCGAGCCGGGCTGGGTCGAGGAACCGGTGCCACCGGAGAACCTGAAGGCGCTGGCCAAGGCCGCCGCCGGGATCGACGCCCCGGTCGCGACCGGGGAGCGCATCCATGACCGCACCGAGTACCGGGAGCTGTTCGACCTCGGCGCGGCCGACATCATCCAGCCCGACATCGGCCACCTCGGCGGCATCGGCGAGACCCGCAAGCTCGCGGCGACCGCGGAGACCCACTTCACGCTGGTCGCCCCGCACAACGTCGGCGGCCCGGTCCTCACCGCCGCCAACCTGCACCTGGCCGCCTGCACCCCCAACTTCATGATCCAGGAGCATTTCAACGACTTCGCCGACGAGGAGGTCAAGCTCGCCGCCCCGGGCCTGCCCCCGGTGGTGGACGGCTACTTCGCCCTGCCGACCGAGCCCGGCCTCGGCGTCGCCCTGGACGTCGACGTGATCGCCGCCCATCCGTCCCGCGGCGCCCACTTCGACCTGTACGCCGACGGCTGGGAGCTGCGCGGCTCCCAGCCGGCGCGCCGCGGCGGCTGACGATGACCGGCCGCGCGGTGTGGATCGACGCGCCGGGGCAGCTGGCGACCCGGCCGGCCGAGCCGGTCGCCCCCGGGCCCGGCGAGGTGCTGGTCCAGGTCGCCTGGGCGGGTATCTGCGGCTCCGACCGGGAGGTGCTGCGCGGCACCCGGCCGGCCGGGTTCGTGCGGTACCCGGTCGTCCCGGGGCACGAGTGGTCCGGCACGGTGACGGCGGTCGGCCCGGCTGTCGACCCCGGTGCCGGCCCGGCTGCCGACCCCGGTGCCGGCCCTCCTGCCGGCCCGACAGGAGACGCCGCTTTCGGCCCGGCGGGGGACGCCACGCTCGTGGGTCGACGGGTGGTGGCCGAGGGCTTCCGCTCCTGCCGGATCTGCGCCGCCTGCCGCGGCGGCGACACCAACCTGTGCGCCGCCCCATACGACGAGACCGGTTTCACCCGCCCAGGCGCGTGGTCCGACCACCTGGTCGTGCCGAGCCATCTCCTGCACGTCCTCCCGCCCGATGCCGACCTGCGGGCCGCCGCCGGTCTGGAGCCGGCCGCGTGCGCCGCGGCGATGTGCCTGCGCGCCGAAGCCGTTCCGGGGGAACGGGTCGCGGTGGTCGGCGCCGGCACCCTCGGCCTGCTGGCCACCCAGCTGCTGGCGGCGGGCGGCCCGGCCGAACTGGTCGCCGTGGATCCCCGCGTGAACCGCGGCAGGCTCGCCGCCCGGTGCGGCGCCACGACGCTGCTCACACCGGACGAGGCCGCCGCCGCCCCGTGGGCGCGGCACTTCGACGTGGTGGTCGAGGCCGCCGGTGCCGCCGGCAGCGCGGCGCTGGCCTGCGGACTGGCCCGCCGCGGCGGGCGGGTGGTGCTCGCCGGTCTCGCCGCCGACGGCGACCACCCGCTGCGCGCCCTCGATCTCGTGCTCCCCCAGCTCACCGTGCACACCGTGTTCGGGGCGCCGTCGCGGGCCTGGAGCCACGCGGTGCGCGCGTTCGCCGCCGGCCACCTCGACCCGGCGGCACTCGTCACGCACGAGCTGCCGCTCGACGACGTCCGCGCGGCGTTCCGCCTGCTCGACGATGCCGCCAGCGCCGCCGTCAAGATCCTGCTGCATCCGTGAAGACCTGTGGCGCAGGTGAGGAACCTGCCGCGGCCGATCGCGGCGGCGGCGCACCGCGCCGCGCCGCGCACCCCGTGAACGGAAGGACGGAAGGAAGGTCTTGAGCACCGTCACGACCGACATCGAAGGACTGCTCGCCGCCGCCGCGGCGGCGGCCCGACCGTTCGGCGCGCTCGCGCCGGCCGCACGCGCCACCATGCTGCGCGCCGTGGCCGACGCCCTGGACGCGGCGGCCGAGACCTTGGTCCCGGTCGCGATGCGCGAGACCCGGCTCCCCGAACCGCGCCTGCGCGGCGAGCTGGTCCGGACGACGTTCCAGCTCCGGCTGTTCGCCGAGCTCCTCGACGACGGCGGCTACCTGCAGGTGACGATCGACCCGCCGGACCCGGTCTGGCCCACCGGGCCACGCCCCGACCTGCGCCGGATGCTGATCCCGGTCGGGCCGGTGCTCGTCTTCGCCGCCTCGAACTTTCCGTTCGCGTTCAGCGTCGCGGGTGGCGACACCGCCGCCGCGCTCGCCGCCGGCTGCCCGGTGCTGCTCAAGGCCCACCCCGGCCACCCGGAGCTGTCCCGCCGCACCGCCGCCGTCGTCGTCGACACGCTGGCTGCCACCGGCGCACCCGCGGGGACGATGGCGCTGTTCGAAGGGGACGAGCAGGCCCGGGCCGCCCTCGTCGACCCGCGGGTGCGGGCCGGTGCCTTCACCGGCTCCGAGCACGCCGGCCGGTTGCTGTTCGACCTCGCCGCCGCCCGGGACGAGCCCATCCCGTTCTACGCCGAGATGGGCAGCGTCAACCCGGTCTTCGTGACCGAGGCCGCCGCCGCGGCGCGCGGACCGGAGATCTGGGCCGGGTACGTCGAGTCCTTCACCCTGGGCACCGGCCAGTTCTGCACCAAGCCGGGGCTGCTGTTCGTCCCGGCCGGCGCCGCCGAAGCGGACCTGGTCAGGCTGGTCACCGGGCGGCCGGCCACCCCGCTGCTGGGGGATCGGATCGCGGCCGGTTACCGGCACACCCTCGGCACGCTCGCGGGCCATCCCGCGGTGCGGGTGCTCGTCGCCGGAACCGAGCCGACCTCCGGACCGACATCCAGACCGGCAGCCGGACCGGCAGCGAGCGGAGTGACGCCGGCCGGGGCGACAGCTGACGGAGTGACAGCGGACGGAGTGACGCCAGGCGGGGTGACAGCTGACGGAGTGACAGCGGACGGAGTGACGCCAGGCGGGGTGACAGCGGACGGAGTGACGCCGACGCTGCTGGCCACCGGCATCGCCGACTGGCTGCGCGATCCGGGCGTGCTGGCCGTCGAGTGCTTCGGCCCGACGTCCCTRCTCGTCGCCTACGACGACCCGGCCGACCTGCTCCCGGCGGCCCGCGCCCTCGGCGGGCAGCTCACCGCCACCGTGCACGGTGAGGACAGCGACGACGTCCTCGCCGCCGGCCTGCTCGCCGAGCTGCGGGAACGGGTCGGGCGGGTGCTGTGGAACGGCTGGCCGACCGGCGTGTCGGTCAGCCCGGCGATGACCCACGGCGGCCCCTACCCGGCGACCACCTCGCCGCACACCTCGGTCGGGACGACGTCCATCACCCGGTTCCTGCGCCCCGTCACCTACCAGTCGCTGCCCGCGCGCCTGCTGCCCGAGCCGCTGCGCGACGACAACCCGTGGGGGATCCCCCGCCGCCGCTACGGTGTCTGACCGATGAGCATCGACAGTGAGCAGATCACCGATCCGGTGGCCTTCCACGGCGAAGGCCCGGTCTGGAGCACTGCCTGGTGCGCGGACTGGGGTGGGCTGCGCTGCGTCGACCTACTCGCCGGCGACGTCCTCGCCGTCGACCCGACGACCGGCGCCGTCCGCCGCGACCATGTCGGCGCGGTGGCGGCGGCCCTGCGGCCACGGCGCACCGGCGGGACGGTGATCGCGCTGGAACGGGGCTTCATGCTGGTCGACCCCGCCGGCCCGGACGACCCGACCGGGCTGATCTCCGGCACCCGCCGGTATCTCGGGGATCTGTGGGACGTCGCCGCCGAGGTCCGGATGAACGAGGGCGGCTGCGATCCGGACGGCCGTTTCTACTGCGGATCGATGGCCTACGCCGAGACGACCGGCGCCGGATCGCTCTACCGGCTCTCGCCCGACGGCACCGTCAGCGTCGAGCTGACCGACGTCACGATTTCGAACGGTCTGGCCTGGAGCCCGGATGGCGCACAGGCCTACTACGTCGACTCCCCGACCGCACGGGTGGACGTCTTCGACTACGACACGGAGCGGGGGCTCCACGGCCGCCGAACTCTGCTGACCGTTCCCGACGGTTCGGGTGTGCCGGACGGGCTCACCGTGGACGCCGACGGCTACCTGTGGGTGGCTCTGTGGGGCGGCGGAGCGGTCCACCGCTACTCCCCCGCCGGCCGCCTCGACGGGATCGTCGCGCTCCCGGTGCCCCGGGTGACGGCCTGCGCCTTCGGCGGTGACCGCCTCGACACCCTGTACATCACCACCTCCCAGCGCCACACCGACCTCACGCGCTACCCGGCCGCGGGCGCGGTCTTCGCCGCCGCCGCCGGGGTCCGCGGCCAGCCGGTCCTGCCGTTCCTGGGATGACGCGGCCGTCAGCCCGACACAGGACGCTTCGTCCTGGGGGTGAGGTCAGGGGTCACCGAGGCCGGCGCGGCGGGCCGCGAGGATGGCGGCGGCGCGGTCAGTCGCGTGGAGCTTGGTGAGGATGTTGGAGACGTTGTTGGCCACCGTCTTCGGGGTGAGGCCGAGGTGGCGGGCGATGCGGCCGTTCGGCCACCCGTTGGCGAGCAGGCCGAGCACGTCGCGCTCACGGTCGGTCAGCTCCGGGAACGGCTTCGCCGCGGGTCGCGGGTCGGTGAAGGCACGCAGGACGCGGTGCGCGACGTCCGGGCCGAACACGGCGTCGCCGCGGGCGGCGGCGCGGACCGTGCGTACGACGTCCTCCTGCTGGGCGCCCTTGAGCAGGTAGCCGCGGGCACCGGCGCGCAGCGCGGCGAAGACGAACTCGTCCTCCCCGTACATCGTCGGCATCAGGCTCGGCAGAAGATCCTCCGACTACCTATCGCGGCCCGCCCTACGAGCGGCATCAGCACTTGGCCACGATCGTGGCCGTGAAACCCCTTCTGGAATCACCGTCCGCGCACTCCCTCGGGTCAAATTAAGCTGCCTTCGACCTAGTCCTCGCACGCGAGCGAGGTTGGCATCGGTGAGGTCGGCGTCGGCGAGGCTGGCTTTGGTGATGTCAGCGCCGGTGAGATCAACGCCGGTGAGGTTCGCGCCGGTGAGGTCCGCGCCAGTGAGATCGGCTCCGGCGAGGTTGGCATTAGTCAGGTTGGCATTATCCAGATTGGAGTAGGTCAATTTGACCTTAGTGAGGTCGGCGTCGGCGAGGTTCACCTTCGCGAGTCTTGTGTTGCGGAGGCTCGCGCCGGCGAGATTGGCACCAGAAAGGTTGGCTTCTCCGAGATCGGCACGATCGAACGAAGCATCGACCAGGTTGGCGCGAATGAGGCTGGCCCGAGTAAATTTCGCTCCCCCGAATGAGGCATGGGCGAAATTGGCGCCAGAGGCTTCCGAATCCGTGAAATTTGCACCCCAGAGGCCGGCGCCTGCGAAATTTATGCCAGAGAGATCGACGCCGGTGAAGTCTGCACTACCGAGACGAGCGCTGTTGAAATTGGCACGGGTGAGGCCCAGCTCGACAACGTCGATGTTTTCGAGGTCGGCGCCGATAAGGTCGACTGGTTGACCGTTGGAGAGTTGGCTAAGCGCTGCTGCCGCAGCTCGGCGGTCCTTCTCGGCGGTCTCGCCTCCCCTCCTGACGCTGTGATGCAGGTAGTCGATGAGAACCTGGACGATCTCGTCAACGAGGTTGGGGTCGTCCGCCGCGCGTTGGAGCGCTCGAATGCCCGCGAGGCGCACAGGCATCGTGGGTGAGCCGATCTGGTCGAGCGCAGCGGCCAAAATGACGGCCGGATCAGTAACCGTCACCCCTGCGGCCGCGGGAGGCTGTTGACCGACCAGCCCAGGGAACGTCGGGCGGACAGCCCTCTGGCGGCCTGGGAAGACCGCGAGACGCGGCAGTACCTGGATGCCGACGGCGTACAAAAGTCGCTCGCGTGCCCGCACCTCGTCCAAGTCGAACAGGTCTACCCACGTCAGCGTCGCCAGGCTGTCAGGAGGAGTGACCGATTCCAGCCGAACCGGCAGCAAGGTCTTACGTGCCAGCGCGGCCGTCCACTCCGTCGTGCACCACTGGGAGGCGAAGTACGCCTTGGAGTAGAGCGCCACTGTCCACTGAGCCGTAGCAAGCTGGGAGTTCATCCACTCGACAAAGTTCGTCCCCGGCTGCGAGTCCCAGACCTGCACCCGCGCGGCCAAGCCCGCGCCCTCCAACACGGCAGCGACCCAGGTCGCCCATGCCTCGTCGGCACCGGTGTAGGACACGAACACGAACGAGCCCGACTCTCCCTCAGCCATGACAATGTTCTACGCCCAGTCCGCCGTGATGCGACAGCCGGCCAGCTCGGCGGGACAGAATGTGCCCACCTCGCCGCGCTCGGCACTCTGCACGTCAGGTCGCGCGTGTCGGAGCGACGCGCCAAGAGATCAGTGGCCAGCGGGCGGAACACTTTCGACCGCGAATGACATCAGGACTGAGATTGCCTTCCGAGACCCCGTCCCCGACTCCAGGGTCGTCCGATGGAGAAAGCTGGTATGGCGGCAAGCCGCCGGATCACAATCCAACGGCCCGGTATCTGGTGAGCGTGTCCTGCGGCCGACGCCATCGACGGACCGCTCGACCGACGCGACGATCCGCGAGATGGAGCGGATCGCCTGTGAGCTGATTGAGCGAGGCGGGAAGTGACCGCCCTCGCGACCATCGCCACGCCGTGTGCTGATCACCCCGGCGCCGGCCAGCCCGTTCGCCACGGCGCTATGCCTACCCGCCGACCTGGTCGACCAGATGCGCGCGACCGGCCCGGACCTCCGGGTGTCGGTCAGCGCGATGGACTGCACCGGGACGGATCTTCCTGAGGCCCGGTTCCTGTTCCACGGGGCCGACCGCGACCGCGGGAAACCGCCGTTCTGAGCCGCCCCGCCGGCACACCGCGGCCACCACGCTTCTCCTGCGGGGAGTGCCTGACCGGATCATCATGGGGATCATGAACTGGTCCCCGGACATGCGCCGTCGCTACCAGCGCGTGACCGACCCGATGGTGCGCGACACGGCGGACAGGGTCGGCCGGCTGCTGTAGGAGGCGTCCACGCCGGTGAAGCCCGCCGCGCGGGACGAACGGGACCAGAACCAAGACCACAGGATCGCGGGTCGGTTTCCGGGATGGACCGACCCGCGGCACTTGCCCCGACAGGGCGGGATGATCGTTGCGGAGGATGAGAGATTCGAACTCTCGAGGGGTTGCCCCCAACACGCTTTCCAAGCGTGCGCCCTAGGCCACTAGGCGAATCCTCCGTGGGGGAGCCTATCTGACGGCGCGGCGTTGTGGGGCGACGGGGTGCGCGAACGGGCTCACAGCCGGCCACCGGCCCCCCGCGCTCATGATCGCTGGCAGACGGCTAGACTGCACAGCAGACCCCTCGTGCGGCGTTACCCCGTGAACCCCCCCAGGGCCGGAAGGCAGCAAGGGTAAGCGGGCTCTGGCGGGTGTGCGAGGGGTCCTCCTCGTTCGGGCGAGCATCGCGAGCATCCGGAGCACACGAGTGAGCACTGCGCTGTACAACAGGTACCGCCCTGCGACGTTCGGCCAGGTGGTGGGCCAGGAGCACGTCACCGACGCGCTTGGTCACGCGTTGCGCAGTGGGCGGCTACACCACGCCTACCTGTTCAGCGGCCCCCGCGGGTGCGGGAAGACGTCGTCGGCCCGGATCCTGGCCGCCTCGCTGAACTGTGAGAAGGGCCCGACACCGGAGCCCTGCGGGGTCTGCGACCAGTGCGTCTCCATCCGTACCGGCTCGTCGATGGACGTCACGGAGATCGACGCCGCCTCGCACGGTCTTGTCGATGATGCCCGTGACCTGCGTGAACGCGCGTTCTTCGCCCCTGCGTCCGCCCGGTTCAAGGTGTTCGTCGTCGACGAGGCGCACATGGTCACGGCGGCGGCGTTCAACGCGCTGCTGAAGGTGGTCGAGGAGCCGCCCCCGTACCTGAAGTTCGTCTTCGCCACCACCGAGCCGGACAAGGTGATCGCCACCATCCGGTCCCGGACGCACCACTACTCCTTCCGGCTGGTGCCTCCTGGTGTCCTGCGCGGGCACCTGGAGTCGATCTGCCAGCAGGAGGGGGTCGTCGTCGACCCGGCGGTGTTCCCGCTGGTGGTCCGTGCGGGTGCCGGCTCCGTCCGGGACTCGCTCTCCGTCCTCGACCAGCTCCTCGCCGGTGCCGGTGAGGGCGGGCTCAGCTATGAGCGCGCGGTGGCGCTGCTGGGCATGACGGACGGCATCCTGCTCGACGAGACCATGGACGCCCTCGCCGGGCGCGACGGCGCGGCACTGTTCACCGTGGTCGATCGTGTGGTCTCGTCCGGCCACGACCCGCGCCGGTTCGCGACCGACCTGCTCGACCGGCTCCGTGATCTCATCGTGGTCGCCGCAGTGCCCGACGCGGTGGAGCGCGGCCTGCTGGAGTCGTTCTCCAGCGACCAGGTCGACCGGATGCGGGCCCAGGCCGGCCGCGTCGGGCCGGCGGAGCTCTCCCGCACGGCGGACGTCCTGCATTCCGGCCTGGTCGAGATGCGCGGGACGGCGAGCCCCCGGCTGCTGCTGGAGCTGATCCTCGCGCGCGCCCTTCTCCCCAGCGCCTCCGCGGACCCGGCCGCGCTCGCCGTCCGGCTCGAGCGGCTGGAACGCCGGCCGGCGCCGGCGCTCGGAGCGGCTCCGCTCGCGGGCCCGGCGGCCCCCGCCGCGAACGCCCACATGGAGGCACCGCCGCACGCCGGCCCGCCCTCGCCAGCAGCAGTAGCCACCGCCCAGGGCCCCGCAGGTGCAGTCACCGGGCCTCCGGCCTCAGGGCCGGCACCCGCCTACCCACCCGCGCCTGCGGTCGCGGCTCCGGCAGGCCCCGCGTACCCGGCGGCGCCCGCACGCCCAGGGCCCCCCGCGCCCCCGGCCACGCCTGCCTACCCCGCAGCGCCCGCGCACGCGTACCCGGCAGCGACGGCGTCGTCTCCGGGCTCCGGCTCCGGCGGCCTTGACGCCGCGGGGCTGACCGCCGTCTGGGATGAGGTGCTCGCGTTCGCCGGGCGCCGCAGCCGCCGGACCCACGCGATCCTGAAGGACTACGCCTCGGTCGTCGAGGTCCGCGGGGACGAGGTCGTGCTCTCCTTCTCCGCGCCGGCGATGGGGAAGATGTTCGGTCAGGGGAACAACGCCGAGATCCTGGCCTCCGCGCTCACCGACCGGTTCGGTGGAACGTGGCGGGTCACCATCGGAGGCGGTGGTCCCGGCCCGTCGGGTGGTCGCCCCCAGGCTCCTCGGGGCACCGGCGGGTCGGGCGGAGCCGGGCAGCCCGGTGGCGGCGCGCCCCCGGCCGGGTTCAGCCCGGTGCCACCGGGCGCGTACGGCGGGTCTCCCGCGCCCGCCGGGCCAGGTCCGTATGCCGGCTCCGGCGTCTCCGGTGGGTCTGGTCCGCGGGTCGCGTCCGCGGCCTACGGTGGCGCCGACGCGTACCCGGGCAGCGGGGCCGTCAACGGCATGGCGGGGCCAGGCATGCCCGGCGGCCCGGGCGTCCCCCACGACAGCGGCCCTGGGCAGCGGCAGGGCGTTCCGAGTGTTCCGGGTGCAGGCGGGCCTTCGAGCGACGGCTGGTCGGCTCCCGGGGCACCTGCCGCGCCGGCCGGTGGCTCCTTCGGGTCGCAGGTGGCGCCGGTGGCGGCGGTCGCGTCAGCCGTTGCCACAGCGCCCCCTGCTGTCAGCACCTCGCCGCAGATGTCCAGTGGCGTCGGGCCTGGCGGCGCCGGGGCAGCCGTGCTCGGGTCCGCGGCGGCCGGGCCGCCCGGAGCGTTCGGYGCGTACCCGCCGGCCGATCCGTTCACCGGCAACGGTTCAGGTGGGCCCCCGCCGGCCGTGCGCCCCGGCACCGCACCCGGCCACGACGTCGTAGCCGGTCACGGCGGCGGCGGCGCACCCGGCCCTGGCGTGGCGCCCGGCCCAGGCACCACATTCGGACCCGGCACCACGCCCGGACCCGGGCCCGGCCCTGGCACAGCGCTCGCGTCGCCACCGGCCGGATCGGTTCCGCGGCAGGATCCGGCTCAGCCGGGTGGTGCCATCCCACCGGCGACCGGCGGAGGCCGGCCTCAGAGCGGGGCCGCCGCCGCACGCGCCGCGGTGATGACCGCCCGCGCCGGGCACGCCGCGGCCGGTCGATCGCCTGGCTCCTCGGTGGCCACTGCGGGGCCGGCGGCTGTCGGCGACACCTCCGGGGTGGACGAGGCGTCCCTCGACGACGAGGACGTACCCACCCATCCGGGGGATGCCAGGAGCAGCGAGGAGGCCGCGGTGGCCCTGCTGCGCACGAGCCTCGGCGCGACGGTCATCGACCAGTCGGGCTGACCGGGCGGTCCGGCGGTGGTGGACGTCGGATCGGCATCGCCCGGCACGTAGGCTCACGGTCATGTCGAACCCACAGATCCCCGCCGGGAATGGCGCCAACCTGGGGCAGATCCTCGAGCAGGCACAGCGGATGCAGGCCGCCCTGTTCGCCGCCCAGCAGGAGCTGGCCGAGACCCGGGTCGAGGGCTCGGCCGGCGGTGAGCTCGTCATCGCGACCGTGAACGGTGGCGGCGAGCTCGTCGATCTTGTGATCAAGCCCGCGGCGATGGATCCGGACGACCCCGAGACCCTCGCGGATCTCGTCCTCGCCGCCGTGCGGGACGCGACGACCAACGCGCACCGGCTCGCCGCGGAGAAGATGAACGCGGCCACCGGTGGCCTCGGCGGAGCACTGAGCGGTCTCGRCGGGCTGGGCGGGGCGGCCGGTCTCGGTGGCGGTGCCCCGGCACCCGGTGCGCTGCCGGGTGGGGGCGCGCTGGGCGGCCTGGGTATCCCTGGCCTCGGCTGAGTCTGCCGCCGCCATGTACGAAGGCGTTGTCCAGGACGTGATCGACGAGCTGGGCCAGCTTCCCGGTATCGGGCCGAAGAGCGCGCAGCGCATCGCGTTCCATCTGCTCGCCGCCGACCCGGCCGACGTCCGTCGGCTGGTGAGCGCGCTGACCGAGCTCAAGGAGAAGGTCCAGTTCTGCCGGACCTGTTTCAACGTGGCCCAGTCGGAGCTGTGCCGGATCTGTGTGGACCCGCGCCGCGACCAGACGTCCATCTGCGTCGTCGAGGAGTCGAAGGACGTCGTCGCGATCGAGCGGACCCGCGAGTTCCGCGGCAGGTACCACGTTCTGGGCGGCGCGATCAATCCGATCGGCGGGGTCGGCCCGGATGATCTGCACATCCGGGAGCTGATCGCCCGGCTGGCGGACGGTGCGGTCACCGAGATCATCCTGGCGACGGATCCGAACACCGAGGGTGAGGTGACTGCGTCCTATCTGGCGCGCCAGATCGCGCCGATGGGCCTCACGGTCACCCGGCTGGCGAGCGGGCTGCCGATGGGCGGCGACCTCGAATGGGCTGACGAGGTCACCCTCGGCCGTGCCTTCGAGGGCCGGCGGATCGTCAACGCCTGACCGCCCGGCGCGCGCCAGACCGCCCGGCGCGCGTGACCGCCCGGCGCGGCCGGGCGTTCGGGGCGGCCGGGCGTTCGCGGTCAGGTGCCTGATCTCTGCTGCCTGGCCGCCGCCGGACGTCAGAAGCCCAGGATCGGCGCGTAGGCCGAGCTGGGGATGGAGGCGAGGGTCAGCAGGACGACGCTGACATCCAGCTGGTCGGCGCCCGCACCGAACTCGGCGTGCCTACCGTGGGTGGCGTAGACCAGAACGTCGGAGTCCCGCGTCACCCGCACACCGAACATGTGCGTCGCCCGGACCCACCACACCCGGCCCCCCACCCGCACCCGCACCCGCCGAGCGTCGCGGCGCAGCCCGGTCGTGAACCGTGCCAGCCGCCCGGATGGCAGGTCGGGCTGGTCCAGGTAGCCGGTGATGTCCCCGCCGGGGCCGTGCACGACTATGCGCGCCGGGCTGGCCGGCGGGCCGGGTTCGACGAGGCTGGCCTCCGCGGAGATCTCCTGCTCCCAGGGATGCATCTCGGCGGCCCAGACCTGCTCGCCGCACACGAACCGTTTGCCGAGCACGCCACCTTCGGGATGCCCGCGTGGCAGCAGCCCGCCGACGACCCGACCGGCACCTTCGAGGCGCCAGACGACGGAGACGATCGCCCCGGCCGGCGTCTCGGGGCCCTCCGGCGCACCGGTTGCGCCCGTGTTCACGCGCATGCGGGACGGACGCCCGGGCGGTACGCCCCGGCCAGGCCGCACGGTCGCGCGGTGCCCGACACCCCGGACCGTAGTATGGGGTGCAGAGGCCAGTGCACGTACCTCTGCTGTTGCACGTGCGGGTGCCAGTGAACCCGCACCCGCGACGGACGGCCCACGCCTCACCTTCCAACCCCCGCCCTACCATCGGCCCGGACGATCAGCCATTTACGGTCGACGCATCACAGGCCGTCGCCAGCTTCGGCCCGACGCCGGCCGAATCTGCGACCTCCGACACCGAATCACTGCACTATGCATGCAGATGCTACGCGGCATGCGGACTGTCCGGAGTCCCTCGCGCACACCTTTCTCGTCGACACCTTGCTGTCACCACAATTCAATGACAACGGCACACGAATGGACGCCGGCCGGGACCGTTGCTCCGCGGAACACCGGACCCCGGTGCGGCATCGCGTCGACCTGCGGACAAGGTGGAACCATGCCGGGGAATCCAGGCCGGTAACCGTCTCTCGATCCTCCGAGGAGGAGTTGCCCGCAATGAGGCTTTTCCATCTCAAGGTGCATGGTCAGGGATGCCGAAGGTCCGCGTCGACGACGGAGAAGGCTCAATGATCATCAGTTCCCATGTCGGTGCCGGGGCGTTCGTCGGCATGGCCGCGTCGAGGCCGGGGCCGGCTCTGGCGCTTGGCTTTCTGTCGCATCTGGCCATGGACGCGATGCCGCACTGGGGCACCGGTCCCAACACCGAAGCCGAGTGGCTGCCGATCGCGCGCAAGGACGGCGTGGCGGGCCTCGCCGCGATGGCCCTGCTCACCGCCGCCGCCCCCGCGGACCGGCGCGTCGGGGTGCTGGCCGGAATGATCGGCGCCTGCCTGCCCGACACCGACAAGGTCGGCCGCTACTTCGTCGGAACCAGCCCCTGGCCGGCCCGCTTCGACCGGTTCCACGAGGCCATCCAGAACGAGTCCCGGCACCGGTTGCCCCGGGAGGTCGCGACGGCCGCCTGCCTGACCGTCGCGGGCACGGTCGCCCTGCGGCTGCTGGCCGCCCGCCCACGCTGAGGCGCGGCTGATTCCGCCTCCAGCCGGACGGCATGAGCCGCGTCAGCGGCGTCAGCGGCGTCAGCCTCGTCGGGCGCGGGGTCACGGTCGGAGGCGGCGTCACGGTCGGGGGCGGGGGTGGCTCCGCCGGGCCCGGACCGACAGCGCCGAGAACCGTGCCACGCCGCTCAGGTAACAGTTGTCGACCGAGTCGGCGAGGCTGACAGCGCGGTCGAGGAGCAGCAGGCATCGGTCCGGGTCGCGGTCGACAACCAGCTCGGCCTCGCCATAGGCCAGCCAGCCGAGGTCGGACGGGGCCAGCGGTCCCGGCGGCGTCTGGGTCCGCACGACCCGCCCGGCTTCCAGATCGCCCGCGTGGGCATGGGCGAGCATGACGTTGCGCAGCCCAGCCACCTCGGCATGCTGGTCGCCGCAGGCCCTGGCCGCGGCGACCAGCTCCCAGCCGTGGTCGACGGCCTCGCCGATCCGACCGCGGTAGAACGCGAGGTCGCCGAGCAGTTCGAGCGAGAACCTACGCTCGGGCGCGTCACCGGCGATCAGGCGGCCACGTTGCGCGCAGGCTCCGGCCATCTCCAGGTCACCGGTGCTGACATACCAGGCCGCCGCGGTCGCCAGGGCGATCGACAGCGCACCGGCGGACACCCCGGGCGGCAGGGCCACCGACAGGTCCGAGACCAGATCCGCCAACCGGTGGGGCTCCACCCCGGCCGGCGGGTGCAGGCCGAACGCCCGGATGAGTTCGACCGCGGCGGACAACGGCTCGATCCGCAGCCGGCTCATCGCGTAGACGTGCACCGCCGCGGCGATCTCGACCGCGAGCGGCGGATCGTTCGCCAGCGCCCAGGCCCGCGCCGCCCTCGACTCGATGAGCAGGTCGGCCAACCGGCGTTGCCCCTCGGCCTCACGCGGGGTACGGAGCAGCCCGTCCGCGACGCGCAGCTGGCCGAGGACGTACCGCGCGTGCGCCGCGGACAGCGTGTCGTCGGCCGCCCCAAGCTCCCACCGCGCGTAGTCGCGGATGGTGCCCAGTAACGAATATCGGGTCAGGCCGTGGGCCGGATCCGCGACCACCAGCGAACGCGCCACCAGCGCGTCGAGCATGTCCAGGCCGGTTGCCCGCGGCAGCCCCGCCAGTGCGGCGGCGTCCTCGGCGACGACCGGGCCGGCGAAGGCACCCATGATCCGTAGCATCGCCCGGTGCGGGCGGTCCAGCATCGACACCGACCACGCCACCACGTCGGTGAGGGTGCCGTGGCGCGCCGCGCTCGCCCGACGCGTGCCCCGGCGAAGGTCGAGATGCTCATCCAGGCGGTCAGCGAGCTCGGGCAGTGGCATCGCGCCGCTTCGTGCCGCCGCCATCTCGATTCCGAGGGGCAGACCGTCGAGGGTACGGACGATGCGCTCGGCCGCCGCGGCGTCCGCCACCGCACTGCCCGCCACCGCACTGCCCGCCACCGCCCCGGCTGGCACAGGTTCGGCGGGTGCAGGCTCGGCGGGCGCAAGCTCGGTTGGTGCGAGCTCGGTTGGTGCGAGCTCGGTTGGTGCGAGCTCGGTTGGCACCGACGCGGAACCGTCGGGTGTGGCCCGCGCCCGGAACAGCTCGAGAGCGGGGGCATCCGGCCCGTCGACCCGCAACGGACGCAGCGGCCAGCAGTGCTCGCCGGCCACGCCGAGCGGCTCACGGCTGGTCGCCAGCACCCGCACCCCGGGCCCACCGGAGACAAGGGCTGACGCGGCGGCCGCGACCGCCCCGACGACGTGCTCACAGCCGTCGAGGATCAGCAACGTCTCCAGGCCGGAGGCGGCTGCCAGGACCGCCATGGCCTCGCCGTCCATCCTGCCCGCGCCGGACCCACCCGATCTGCCGGATCCACCGAAGCAACCCACGCCGAACTCGTCGGCGACGGTCGCGGCGACCGCCGCCGGGTCACGCACACCGGCCAGCTCGACCAGCCGGACGCCGTGCGTGAACTGGCCGGCGAGGCTGTCCGCGAGGTGCAGCGCGAGCCGTGTCTTGCCGACGCCGCCCGGTCCGAAGAGCGTGACGATCCTGGCCGCGCCGATCAGGTCGCTCACCGCGGCCAGGTCGGCGGCGCGCCCCAGCAGAGCGGCGGCGGGCGGGCGACCGTGCCGGGATCGGCCCAGCAGCGTCGACGAGCCCTTCGCCGAGACGGCGGGGGGTGCCGAGCGCGCAGACGGTGCCGAGAAGGCGGACGGGGCTGAGAAGACGGCGGGGGCTGAGAAGACGGAGGGTGCCGACAGCACCGGGCGCCGCGGCAGCAGAGCCGCCCGCGACTCCCGCGCGGCGGCCCGGGCCTCGGCCAGGCGGACCGCCGCCGGACGCAGGGTCGGATTGTCGGTCAGCTCTCCGAAGGCCGGACCGCGCCAGAGCGCGAGCGCGTCCTCCAGCAGGACGAGCTGCTCGGCGGCCTCGGGCACCTCGTGCGAAAGCCTCAGCAGCCGCTCGAAGACCACGATGTCGACCTGCTCAGGCGCGAGTCGCAGAGACCAGCCGCCGGGACAGGTCGCCACGGCGTCGCCGAGCACCCGCCGCAGCCGCGAGACGTAGGACCGCAGCGTCGCCTCCGCGGTCGGCGGAGGGCACTCACCCCACACCGCGCCCACCAGGCGGGCCTGTGGCACCGCATCGCCCACCCGGGAGCCCAGCACTGCCAGCAGCAGCCGCTGCGTCGGGCTGCCGATGGTGATCGTCGTCCCGGCCGCGTCCACGACGTCCACCGGGCCCAGTAGCCGTACGCGCACACAACCGATCATAGGAGCCACAGCCGGAAACAACCCGTAACACGCCAGATACGCCACTCGGGAGCTATCAGAACGCCGGCGGGCCGCAATCCGACCATAGCGACGCAAGCATCACAATCCGGCACCCCGTATATCGCCACGGCTCATGCGGCGGCGGAAACTCTCACGCGGGAGTCGGGGGGTCACATGGTGTCGGGAAAGAGCACTGCCGCGCCGTCGACCCGGTCGCCGGCCAGGTCGGTGAGCGCCCGATCGGCCGAGGTCAGCGGGTAGGGGGTGACGGTCACCTCGAGGTGGTGGCGGGAGGCCACGGCCAGGAACTCGTGGCCGTCCGCCCGGGTGTTCGCGGTCGTGCTGCGCACGGACCGTTCCTGGAACAGATGCCGCTGGTAGTTCAGCCGCGGGATGTCCGTGAGGTGGATTCCCGCGACCGACAGGGTGCCCCCGCGGTCCAGCGCCTCCAGCGCGACCGGCACGAGATCACCTACCGGCGCGAACAGGACAGCCGCGTCGAGTGGCTCGGGGGGAGCGTCGTAGGCGCCGGTCGCCGAGGCGGCGCCGAGGTCGAGCGCAAGCTGACGGGCCCGCTCGGACCTCGTCATGACGTGCACGCGGGCGCCCTGGGCGATGGCCACCTGGGCGGCGAGATGCGCGGACGCACCGAACCCGTAGATTCCCAGCCGCCCGTCAGGCGGTAGTTCCGCGCGTGACAGTGCCCGGTAGCCGACGATGCCCGCGCACAGCAGCGGAGCCAGCTCACCGTCGCTGTAGCCGGCCGGCAGGTGGTAGGCGTAGGCGGCGTTCACGACGGCGTACTGGGCATAGCCGCCGTCGACGTCCCAGCCGGTGTAGATCGACGCGGGGCAGAGGTTCTCGGCCCCGCGTCGACAGTAGGCACACGTCTGGTCGGTGCCGCCGAGCCAGGCGATGCCGAGCCGGTCACCAAGCTGGATCGCGGCGGAAATGGCGGGAGTGGCAGCGGTGGCGGGAGCGGGAGAGGCGGCGGAGACGGGCCGGTCGGCGAGGGTCTCCGGTGCGCCGATGGGCTCGATCCCGGGCCCGAGTGCGTCGACGTAGCCGACGACCTCATGGCCCGGAACCGTGCGCGGGTGGCGCGGAGTGAGGTCGCCCTCGGCGAGATGCAGATCCGTCCGGCAGACACCGCAGGCGGCGACCTTCAGCCGGACCTGGCCGGGCCCCGGTTCGGGCACCGGAAGCTCCACAGCCCGCAACGGGCCCGAGGCCATGGGCCCCGGGCTGGTCACCTGCCAGGCCAACACCGCGCATCAACCTCCGTCGCCCGGCCCAGCCGCTCCGACGGATCGCCCGCGGCCAGGCCACGGATCGCCCGCGCCCACGGATCGGCCCGGCTCTACCTTCGAGGCCCGGCCTCGCGGTCAGGCCCGGCCTCGCCGGTCAGCTCCTGGCGAGACGTCGGTCAGACGTTCACGCCGTGGTCGCGGGCGAGGCCGCTGAGGTCGTTGTGCCCCTGGCCCACCGCGCGGAACTTCCAGTCGGCGCCGTTGCGGTACACCTCACCGAAGATCACCACGGTCTCGGTGGAGTAGTCCTCGGAGAGGTCGTAGCGGACCAGCTCGGTGCCGGTCTGGTCCACCACGCGGATGTAGGCGTTGCGCACCTGCCCGAAGTTCTGCGCCCGGTTCACCGCGTCGTAGATCGACACCGGCACGACGATCTTGTCGATCTCCTGGGGCACCAGGCCCAGGGTGATGTTGATCGACTCGTCGTCGCCCTCGCCGGCGCCGGTCAGGTTGTCGCCGGAGAGCGAGATGCCGCCCTCCGGGCTCTTCATGTTGTTGAAGAAGACGAAGTGACCGTCGGACAGCACCTTGCCGTCGCTCTTGACACCGATAGCGGATGCGTCCAGGTCGAAGTCGGTGCCGGTCGTCGTCCGGGCGTCCCACCCGAGGCCGACGGTGAGCGCGGTCAGCGCTCCGGTTCCCGCCTCGGCGGCCTGCTTCGTGAGGCTGACGTTGCCGCCCTTGGCAAGGCTGATCGCCATGACGAATGTCCTTCCTGAGGAATGCTTCTGACGGCGACGATCCTCCGCAGCGAGGACCATCGGTCCAACATGGTCGCTTCCGTAGCCACCCTTGCACAGGAGTACGAACACAGCCGGCAGGCCGTCGGTCGGATGACACTGATGCCACCGGGACGTCCAAGCCGCCCACGTCACGGAGCGCGACCGGGCGGAAGTGCCCCCGACCTCGGTAATCTGGCACGCATGGCGCTCCTGGTCGCGAAGTTCGGCGGTTCCTCGGTCGCGGACGCGGATCRCATCAAACGGGTCGCCGAGCGGATCGTGGAGACCCGCCGAGCCGGCAACGACGTGGTGGTCG
Source organism: Frankia sp. CcI49 (assembly GCF_001983215.1). Classification (NCBI taxonomy): domain Bacteria; kingdom Bacillati; phylum Actinomycetota; class Actinomycetes; order Frankiales; family Frankiaceae; genus Frankia; species Frankia sp. CcI49. Next base: position 18,795 of record NZ_MOWP01000042.1, on the reverse strand, counting down.
TGGTCAGCGCGATGGGTGACACCACCGACGACCTGCTCGACCTCGCCGAGCAGGTCAGCCCCGTCCCGCCCGCCCGGGAACTGGACATGCTGCTCACCGCCGGTGAGCGGATCTCGATGGCACTGCTGGCGATGGCGATCACCAAGCTCGGCGCCGAGGCGCGTTCCTTCACCGGCTCCCAGGCCGGGGTGATCACCGACTCGGTGCACGGCAAGGCCCGGATCATCGACGTGACCCCGGGCCGTATCCGCACCGCGCTGGACGAGGGCGCGATCGCGATCGTCGCCGGCTTCCAGGGCGTCAGTCAGGACACCAAGGACATCACCACGCTGGGCCGCGGCGGCTCCGACACGACCGCGGTGGCGCTCGCCGCCGCGCTGAACGCCGACGCCTGCGAGATCTACACCGACGTGGACGGCGTCTACACCGCCGATCCGCGCATCGTGCCCGATGCCCGCCGCATCGACCGGATCTCCTACGAGGAGATGCTGGAGATGGCGGCGTGCGGGGCGAAGGTGCTCATGCTGCGGTGCGTCGAGTACGCCCGCCGATACAGCGTCCCCGTGCACGTCCGCTCCTCGTTCTCGTCGAAGCCGGGCACGTGGGTCACCGAGACGCAGGAGGCACAGCTCGTGGAACAGGCCATCATCCGCGGCGTCGCGCACGACCTGAGCGAGGCGAAGGTGACCGTCGTGGGCTGCCCGGACAAGCCGGGCGTGGCCGCCGCGGTGTTCCGCGCGGTCGCCGACGCCGACGTCAACCTTGACATGATCGTGCAGGTCGGCTCGGTCGCCGGCTCCGGCCGGACGGACATCTCGTTCACCCTGCCGAAGACGGACGGGAAGACCGCGCTGGAGGCGCTGGAGAAGGTGCACAGCCAGATCGGCTTCGACCGCACCCTCTACGACGACCACATCGGCAAGCTGTCACTGATCGGCGCCGGGATGAAGTCGCATCCGGGGGTGTCCGCTCGTTTCTTCGGCTCCCTCGCCGACGCCGGGGTCAACGTCGAGATCATCTCGACGTCCGAGATCAGGATCTCGGTGGTCGTGCGGGACACGGACCTGCCCGTCGCCGTGCGCGCCGTGCACAGCGCCTTCGAGCTGGGCGACCCGGACGAGAGCGCCGTCGTGTACGCGGGAACGGGTCGATGAACGCTCCCCGCGACAGCAGCTGCCGCAGCGGCGGCAGCGGCGGCAGCGGTGGCAGCGGTGGCAGCGGTGGCAGCAGCAGTGGACGGACGAGCGGAGGCAGGCAATGAGCGACATCCCCCAGCGCCCCACGCTGGCTGTGGTGGGTGCGACCGGGGCGGTGGGCAGCGTGATGCTCGGCCTGCTGTCCGAGCGCCCGGACGTCTGGGGTGAGATCCGGCTGGTCGCCTCGGCCCGCTCGGCCGGGCGCACGCTTCGGGTGCGCGGCCAGGACGTGCCGGTCCAGGTGCTGGCACCGGAGGTGTTCGACGGTGTCRACATCGCCGTCTTCGACGTGCCGGACGAGGTGTCCGCGCAGTGGGCTCCCGTCGCCGCGGCGCGGGGCGCCGTCGCCGTCGACAACTCCGGCGCCTTCCGGATGGACGCGGACGTCCCCCTCGTCGTGCCGGAGGTCAACGCGGCCGCGGTCGCGGACCGCCCGCGCGGCATCATCTCGAACCCGAACTGCACGACCCTGTCGATGATCGTGGCCGTCGGCGCGCTGCACCGGGCCTTTGGCCTCGAGTCCCTGTTCGCGACCTCCTACCAGGCCGCGAGCGGGGCCGGGCAGTCCGGCATCGACACGCTGTACGACCAGCTCCAGCTGGTCGGCGGCACCCGGGAGCTGGGGCAGGCGGCCGGTGACGTGCGCAAGGCCGTGGGCGAGGACGGCCTCGGCCCGTTCCCCGCACCGCTCGCGCTCAACGTGGTCCCCTGGGCCGGGTCGTTGAAGGACGGCGGCTGGTCCTCCGAGGAACTGAAGATCCGCAACGAGTCGCGGAAGATCCTCGGCATGCCGGGCCTGCGGGTGTCGGCGACCTGTGTACGGGTTCCCGTCGTGACCACGCACGCCGTGGCGGTGCACGCCCGCTTCACCCAGCCGGTCACCGGTGAGCAGGCGCGGGAGGTCCTGACGTCGGCTCCCGGCGTGGCCGTCCTGGACGATCCGGCCGCCGGCCAGTTCCCCACCCCGGCGGATGTGGTGGGCACGGATCCGACCTGGGTCGGGCGTATCCGTCAGTCGCCGGATGATCCGCATGAGGTCGCGCTTTTCGTGTGCGGGGACAATCTGCGCAAGGGCGCCGCGCTCAACACGCTGCAGATCGCCGAACTGCTCGCTGCCCGCTGAGGTCGGTCGGCCCCGCCGGCGCGGGGCCGCCGGTCCGCCGGTCCGCCGACGGTAGCGATCAGCACTGAACGTCACTGCACGCGATTGGCACGATGCGAATTGCGCACGCGCCCGGTCCAGTCATGATCCTGTGAACATCCTATGAATCATGAAGGATCGACGCTTCAGCGCTCCCACCACCCGGTCGGCGCGACGCGCGACCGAACAGAGAGCTGTCACGGAACGTGACATCATCCCAGCACGGAGCAGCACAGGACGTCGCCTCGGAACGAGATATTTGCGCCAGGAAGTATTCCCGACATCATCTTTTTCGGTTCCGACCAATCAGCGAGACGCTTGCCGACTGCTCCACGAATCGATCGACCCAGCTGGGAACGAATGACATCCGTTATTCGTCTGCCCGCCGTGGCATACCGATTCCGGCAACGAGATGACGCGGGATCCCGCAACTACATCCGGATGGATCCTGCACCTGGATCGCACCGGGTCGGTACGCCTTCTGGTGAACGACCGCCGCAGCCGGCGGAAGCCCCAAGGCGGGCTACCCGGACAGATCAGAACGCCACCGGCAAGAGCTACGCCATCGCCCTGACATCACCAGAAAGCGGTCAGCCCGCTCACCGGAGTGATCCGACGAGCGGGCTGACCGACCTTGGTTCTACTGCTACTCGTGGCTCAGACGACGCGGACGGCGTCGGCCTGCGGGCCCTTCTGGCCCTGGGTCACCTGGAACTCGACCCGCTGGCCCTCCTCGAGTGCCTTGTAGCCGTCCATCACGATTGCGCTGTAGTGGACGAAGACGTCAGACCCGCCGCCGTCCACGGAGATGAAGCCGAAGCCCTTCTCCGAGTTGAACCATTTCACCGTGCCCTGAGCCACGTGCCGTTCTCCCTGCTGGTGCAGTCAGGACCCGCACCGCGCGGGCCCCGGGCCGGAACGCTTCGGCGATAGGATTCGCCGCCGCGTTGTTCCGCTGTGTCTCGGTTGAGACACGAACTGACGAACCCCGGCCACGCCTGACGCTACACGTACGCGGCCCCGGACGGGAGTCCTCCGGCAGAAGAAGTCCACTTCACGGCTCGGCATTACGAACATCCACTTCACCGTGGCGGTGTGTCACAGCGCACTCGATCGAAGTCGAGCAGCCACCGGAACAGCTCTTCGCAGGTCTTCGCAGCCCTTCACCGAGTGCCCAAGTAAGGACTGCCAACTCACACAAGTGCGCTGCCGGGCAACGCGGGGCTCTGGCGCGCGGGGCCTTCTCCGGCACCATGACGCTCGATCGCGGTGGCGATCTCATCCAGGTCGCCGCCGCTGAGAACCACCTCGCCACCGGCCGGCAGCCAGGCTTCGACCTGGTCCGGACGCCGGGCCCCGACAATCGCGGCGGTCACCCCATCGAAGGACAACGTCCAGGCCACAGCCACCGCGGCCACCGTCGTCCCGTTCCGGTCCGCGATGGGGCGCAGCGCGTCCACCAGGGCCAGGTTCCGGTCGAGCGCGGGCCGCACGAACTCCGGCGACCGATGGCGCCAGTCATCCTCCGGGAGCGACTGCGAGCGCTCCAGCGACCAGCGGCCACTGAGCAGCCCCGACTGCATCGGGCTGTAGACGATCACTCCGATGTCCCGCATCGCACAGTAGGGCAGGAGATCCGTCGCGGCCAGCCGGTTGATCATCGAGAACGGCGGCTGCAGGACGTCGGCACCGCCCACGGTGGCCGCCTCCTCCAGCTGGCCCACCGAGAGGTTCGACACACCCACCGCGCGGATCTTGCCAGCCGCGCGGAGCTCATGCAGGGTGCCGACCGCGTCTGCGATCGACGTGCCGTCCTGCGGCGGCCAGTGCAGCTGGTAGAGGTCGATGCGCTCGGTCCGCAGCCGCCGCAGCGAGGCCTCGACCTCCGCGCGGATCGACGAAGGCGCACCGACCCGCTCCGGCGGCCGGGAGAAGTCGCTCTCGTCCCAGACCAGGCCGCACTTGGTGAAGACGTAGGGCCGCTCGTCGGCGGGGATGTCGGCCAGCGCGCGGGCGACCAGCTCCTCGGAGTGGCCGAGCCCGTAGACCGCGGCGGTGTCGATCCAGTTCACCCCGGACCGCACCGCGGCGCGGATCGCCTCGACGGCCTCGGCGTCGTCCTGGGCTCCCCACCCGAACGCCCAGCCCGCCCCGCCGATGGCCCAGGCGCCGAACCCGACCCGGGTGACGGACATGTCAGTCCTGCCGAGTCGGACGGTCGGCAGCGATTCAGGAGCGGTCATTCGGCATCTCCTCGTGAACGTGGGCACCTGACCCCGGGGTGCCCACCGGACTGCGCGCTGGCGTGACCAGGCTCCGGTGGCTCGGGGCCGCCGGAACGCGGGGACCTCGCCACCGCTCGCCGGACGTCCACCGACACCACCTGGCGCCTGCCGACGTCTGCCGCGCGCCCGCCAGACGTCTCCAGGCCCGATGCTGCCCGACCCGCGCCCCGTCCGCCCGTCAAGGTGGCCAGCCACACGCCCGTGATGCGCCGCGACGAGACGAAAGTCACACGCGAGCAGCCCCTCGCAAACTACTGCAGGCCAGAACATACCGGGACGCAAACGGCAGCCGGCAGGAGCGGCCGTCGCACGGGCGAACATCAGAGGGCCGAACGTCACACAGACGAACGCCGAACGGGCGAACGTCGCACGGGTGAGCGCTGAACGGGTGAGCGCTGAACGGGTGAGCGCTGAACGAGCGTCAGCGGAACCAGCGGCGGTGGCGGCGGGCGGAGGCCGCCGGCCACAGATCGAAGAAGTCCCGTTCGGCCGTGCGGGCCCGGTGCTCCTCCAGCCCGAGCAGCACGCCCAGCGTGAAGGCGGACGGGTCGCCGGCCTCCTGGGCACGCACCCCCCAGTCGCGGAGCAGGCCGCGGGCGATCGTCGCGTCCTGATGTGTTCCGAGCAGCTCCTGCATCGACTCGGCGAGGCGAGCGAACGCCGCCGCGGACGAACCGTAGACCGGGCCGACCGCCTCGGCCGCGTAGCGCAGCCGCTTGGCCTGCTTGCGCGCCGAGTGCAGCAGCTCGTCGCGTTCGAGGCCGATCGGCAGGTCACCGGCGCGGACCACCTTGCGGGTCAGCCGGCGGTCGGCCTCGTGCAGCAGGCCCGGCAGGATCTTCTCGGCGGGCTTGCGGGCGGACCCGGTCAACGGCGCGTTGACGAGCGCGATCAGATCCTCGAGAAGCTGCAGATAGCGGGCACTGCGCAACATCGCGAGCGCCTCTTCCCGTGCCGCGCTCTGGTCGGCTGCGAGATGGCCGGAGATGACCGTGGCCGCGTCACCGCGGACCAGCTCGGCGGGCAGCTCGGCGAGCCGCTCGGTGAAGTAGGCGATCTGCACCTCCGCGTCACGCGCGCCGGACAGCGCCCCGGCCAGGTCGCGCAGCTCGCCGTCCAGGTGCGCGACGAGCTCCGCGGGGAAGAAGGGCGCGAACGTCCGCAGCGTGCTGCGGGTGCGGCGGCAGGCGACCCGCATCCGGTGCACGGCGTCCGGGGCGTCCAGCCGCACCCGCGGGTCGGTGGCGAGCAGCGTCTCGACCTGGGCGATGAGATACGCACGGATCACGGTGCCGGCCGGTGTGCGGCGGCGCAGCTTGGCCGCGGCGGCGGGCACATCCGGGCCCGGCGCCTCGGCGAGTGCCGGGCCGAGCACCTGAGCCAGCTTCGACGCGGACGCCGAGCGGCCGGCCCCGGCGGCCAGCAGCACCCGCTCCACCTCGTCCAGCAGGGCAGGGGCGCCCGCACCGAGCTCGACCTCGATCTCGCGCCACTTCTGCGCACCCGCGGCCGAGCCCAGGATCGTGGCGGACACCTGATCGTCGACGACCTCGGCCAGATCCACACCCGCGTCGTCCCGCAGGCGCCGGGCCGTCCGCAACGTCACCAGACGGGCGACCGGACGAAGCTCGGCTCCGCGCAGGTACGCCGTGACGAGATCAACGAGGTCGGCCGGCACCGGGCCGTCACCGCCGAGCGGGCGCTGGATCTCGTCCCGCGCCCCGGGGGCGACGGGAAGCTTCAGGTGCCAGCCGGCATCGGGCCCGCCGGTGCGCCGGCGCAGCGTGATGCGGTTGCGGGCCAGCCGCAGGTCCTCGGTGTCGTGGTAGACGGCCTCCAGCGTCACCGCCCGGCGGGTCCGCGCGGTCGAGACACCGGGCACCTGGGCCAGCCTGGGCAGCATGAAGCCCGGATCCACCGAGTACTTGCGTTCGATCTCCCGAACCGAGCCCATGCCGGCTCCCTCCCCGTCGTGAGTCGCCCTCGCCGGGACGATCAGTTGGACACCGGACGCATCGGCACCGGGCATCTGCCGCCAGGCGGCCCGTGAGCACGGAAGGCACCTGGCAAGGCACAACACACAACGCACCCGCAGGCGCGTTGTGATCTAGACAACTTTTGTTTGTCTTTTGTTTACCTTAGCGCGGAAGGCTACCTCGGAACGGGGATCCACGAGACCTTTCCGGCAAGAATCACGTATCCGACGAAGGCAACACTGTCGATGAGTGTGTGCGCAATCACCAGGGGTAGCACCCGGCCGGTGCGCTGGAAGATCCGCCCGAACAGCAGCCCCATCGCGACATTGCCGGCGAACCCGCCCAGCCCCTGGTAGAGGTGGTAGGAGCCGCGCAGCAGCGCGCTCGCCAACAGGGCGGAGTTCGAGCGCCAGCCCAGCTCCCGCAGGCGGACGAGCAGATACCCAGCCACCACGACCTCCTCGGCCAGCCCGTTCTCGGCCGCGGAGGCGATCAGCACCGGCACCCGCCACCAGACGTCCGGCAGGCTCGACGGGGAGACCGTGAGGTTCGCGCCGCTGTGCCAGGCCGCGAGGTAGAAGGCGAGCCCTGCCCCGCCCACCACCGCCGCCAGCGCCGCCCCGCGCAGGCCGTCCGCCCACGGGCGACGCCGATCGAGCCCGATGGCCGCGGCGCCGCCGCCGTGCCGGCCGAGCAGATGGCACACGAGGAACACCGGCACCAACGCGGAGGCGATCGACGCGAGCTGCAACGCGAGATCAAGCCAGGGCCGGCCCGGCGCCGCCGACGAGTTCAGGCTCGCGACCTGTGAACGCACCGACTTCTCCGCGGTGAGCACACCGACATAACGGATCAGCGCGAACAGGCCGGAGGATGCGAACGAGACGCCCAGAACGAGGAGGACCTCGTTGCGCAGCAGCCGGTGGCCGAGCGACTCCGCACCGCCCTGATAGGCGGGCGCCAGCTCCGAGGGCGAGGGCGGAGCCGATGTCGGCCCCGGGGCCGCCGAGGGCGAGGGCGATACCGAGGGTGGATCCGATGCCGGCTCCGACGCCGGAGTCGGCGGGCTCGTCGTGGTCATCGCCGTCGGCGGCGGTGCGGCTCCGGTAGGCAGGGCGGAACCGTCCGCTCGGCTGTCACCGGAGCTGGCCCTCATCACCTTATGAAGGTAGTCGCGCCGCCGGAACGACTCCCGCACCGGGAGCCGCCGCCGCCGTCCGCACCTGCCCCGGTGCCCGGCGGCAGACTCGCACCGACACCACGCAAGATCATAAATCTGCCGGACACTCGACCACGGCCCGAAGAGTTGAGGATATTGATCTTTCCGTGATCCACGGGCCTGCGGCGGAATCCCGGCCCCGGGAAGCCGTTGCCGCCAGACAAGAGTGGAGGATCCTGGTCGTCCGCACGACCAAATTCCCATGATCTTCAAACGGTGACCTCGGGCCACGCCTCGCACAGCCGTTGCGACCAGACAAGAGTTGAGGATCCCGGTCGTCAGGACGACCGGGATCCCATGATCTTCAACCGGTGGCGGCCCCGGTCGCGCGTTCCGCTTATCAAGCTTGATCGACGTGATCTCGCGGCGGGCACCCGGCGACCGGAACCCTCACATCTCGCTCGGCAGCGACATCAGCAGCGACCGGAACCACTGTGCCCCTACCAGTGCGCGGCCCTGCGCCGGCAGCACGCCGGCGCAGGGCCGCTTCCCGGGCCGCGTCCCTTGTCAGGACCTGGCTTCGGGGCTGGACACCTCCGGGCTGGAGAACAGGCGGAACAGCATCCACAGCGAAGGCACCAGGATGACGAGCCCGCAGCAGACCGCGATCAGCATCGCCACGATGTTGGCCGACGGGGCGGCGGCCGAGTCGACCGTCGCCCGGCCCATCACGAGATCCGGGTACTGCGCCGCGGCCCAGCCCCACAGCACACCGGCGACCGCGAGACCCGCCGTCACCCTCGCCGTCGTGAACCTGTGCCGCCACAGCGCCACCAGCGAGGACACCCCACCGATCGCGGAGATCACGACGAACGGGATCGAACGGTCGGCGAACCGATCCGCGACCACCGGTGCCTCGGACCACAGCAGGGGCAACAACGCGGCGGCGAGCAGCCCGGACACGACCGCACCGCCGAGCGCGCGGCGCCGGAAGCCCGGCACCAGATGCGCCGTCTCGGCGCTGGCGGCCGCGTCGCGGCACAGGTAGACCGCCGCCAGGAAGGCGGTCACCGCGAGCGCGAAGACACCGCAGAGGATCCCGAAGGCACTCTTCACCGGGGTGAGCGGTGCGCCTTCGGCGACGTCACCGGTGGCGAGCGCGGCGCCGGCCACCCCAAGGGCGACCGGCGTGATCGCCGACGAGACCGCGAACACGTGGCCCCACCAGTGGTCCGGCCCGGCAGCGCCTGAGCCGTACGCCCGGTACACGTAGGCCGCGCCGCGCAGCACGATGCCGGCGAGCGCGCAGATCAGCGGGATCTCCAGGGTCGAACCGACGACACCGAACGCCGCCGGGAAGCCGCTGAACATCATCACCACGACGAAGATGAGCCAGACGTGGTTCGCCTCCCAGATCGGGCCGAGCGCCGCGGAGACGAGCCGGCGCTGGTCCGCGGCGTCGCGGCCGCGGGCGAAGAGGTCCCAGACCCCTCCTCCGAAGTCGGCGCCGCCGGTGAGGGCATAGGCGGTGAGCCCGAGCACCATCACGATGGCGAGCAGGTCCGCGGCGGTCATCGGGCGTCCCCCTCCTGCCCGGCACGGCCCGCGCCGGGACGGTCCGCACCGGGACGGCCGGGCGGCTCGGTTGTCAGGGCGTCGAATCCGGAGGCTTCCGACCTCGCGGAGCCGCCCGGCGGCGCGGACTGTTCCGGCAACGGCGAGGCTTCCGGCCTGGCGGAGGCTTCCGGCGCCGGCGCGGGCTGGCCCGCCGGCGCGGGCCGTGCATCCGGGATGTCCGGCGTGGTGGTGGTCTCGGCGATGGCGCCGCCGAGCACCGGCCCGCCGGTCGCCATCCGGCGCAGGATGAGCACCAGCGCGACCGCGAGGCCCAGGTAGAGCAGGACCGTCCCAGCGAAGATCACCGGCATGCCCTCGGTGGTCGTCACAGCCTCGTCCACCCGCATCCGGCCGTAGACGATCCAGGGCTGACGGYCGCCCTCGGTCACCTCCCAGCCGGCCATCATCGCCGCCACGGAGGCCGGGCCCGAGGCGACCGCCGCCCACAGCCACGGTCTGCCGGTGGGCAGCAGCGGCCGTTCACCGCGCCGTCGCCGGCGCCAGACCGCGATCCCGGTGGCGCCGGCGAAGGCGATCAGGGCACAGCCGAGCCCGACCATCACGTTGAAGGCCAGGTGCACCTGGCGCGCGTCCGGCCGTTCCTCCGGGGGCACCGCCGACAGGCCTGTGATCTCGTGATCGGCGCTGAAGCCCTCCATCAACGACAGCAGGTTGGGGATCTCGATCCCGTGCCGGACCTCGCCGGTCTCCTCGTCATAGATCCCGCCGATGGTCAAGGGGGCGTGTGTCTGGGTGTGGCCGATCCCCTCCATCGCGGCGAGCTTGATCGGCTGCTTATCACCGACCACCCGGGCCGCGATATCGCCGACGACCAGCTGCAGGGGGGCACAGACGAGCAGGACGGTCAGACCGACGCGCAGTCCGCGCTGGTGATACGCGTCGCGCCGGCCGCGCAGCAGGCCGACGGCATACACCCCGGCGACGATGCCGCCGGTGCACATCAGCGCAGCCAGCAGCATGTGGACGAGCTGATGCGGCGCGGTCGCGGCCAGGAACGGGGCGAACGGCTCTGCCGAAACGACCTTGCCATCGACCTCTGTGATGTGACCGGGGGTGTTCATCCAGGCGTTGGCCGTGATGATGAAGAGAGTCGACATCGTCCCGGCGATGGCGATCGGCCACAGCGTCATCCAGTGAGCCCGCGGCGAGAGGCGCTTCCAGCCGTACAGGTACATGCCGATGAAGATCGCTTCGGTGAAGAACGCGAAGCCCTCCAGGGTGAACGACAGTCCGAGCACACCGCCGTACCGGGCCATGAAGGCCGGCCACAGCAGACCGAACTCGAAGGACAGTGCCGTCCCGGAGACTGCGCCGACGGCGAACAGCACCGCGAACGCCTTGGACCACTTGCGGGTCAGCGCCAGCCAGACCGGGTCACGGGTGCGGACCCAGCGGCCTTCGACGAACAACAGGAGCCACGGCATCCCGACGCCGAACACCGCGAAGCAGATGTGGAACGCCAGCGAGATCGCGGTCTGCGCGCGCGCCAGGTCGGTGGACAGTGCGCTCGCGCGGGTCACATCCGCAGCCAGCGAGAGCGTCTCGACGTGGGAGAACAGCGCGACATCGGTGAGAACTGCGGCGGCTTGGACCATCGGGGCCTCCTCCACCGTGGGTAGCAGCGAGCCCGTCGCGTACTTCTACGTCCCGTAGAAAATTCTACGAGATGTAGAAGATTCTACGTTCTGTAGAAGATTTTTTGTTGTGAGATCGAGCGACCTGACCGAACTTGCGGGCAGGAAGTTCTACGCGGCGTAGGATCGGTCTATGGCTCGCCTGGGTGACCTGGAACGGTCGGTCATGGACGTCCTGTGGTCCGCGGAGGGCTGGCTGACCGCACGTAACGTCGCGGCCCGCCTGCACCACGAACGCGACCTCGCCTACACCACCGTGCTGACCGTGCTGGAGCGCTTGGAGCGCAAGGGCTTCGTGCGCCGCCAGCGGGCCGCGCGCGCCCACCGTTACGCGGCGGCCGACAGCCGGGAGGCCGTGGTCGCGGAGGCGATGCTGGAAGCTCTCGGCACCGCCGACGACCGGGGCTCCGCGCTCGTCCGCTTCGTTGGCTCGGTGTCCGCGGAGGAGGCCGAGATCCTGCGCCGCGCGCTCGAGCCGACCGGCCCCGCCGACACGCCCGAGGCGACACTCGAGGCCACGCCCGGCACCGAGGGCGGCAGCGGCGAGCAGGCACACGCGTCCACCGAGGCCCCGGCGGCCGGATCCGACGGCGGCCCGGCGCGAGCCGAGGCCGGCACCGACAGCACCCCTGACGCGGCGACCCCGAGCGCCTGACACGTCCAGCGCGCCTGGACGACCAGCGCGCCTGGCGCCGGCACTGCCCCACTCCCCCGCGGCCGCAGGGCCGCAGGGCCGCAGGGCCGCAGGGCCGCAGGCGAAGAGTTGAGGATTTTGCTCGGCGGCGGCAACCCGAAGATCGACGCACGGGACCTTTGGCCATGACCACCGTCAGGGGACTACCGGACGTCACCGAAGTCACCCGTCAGCTGCCCATAACAGCGACGACCAGCGCATTCGGTCAGATGAGGCTCGCAGTCGGCGCGCAATCGTAGTCAGTCCGGGTGCAGAGCGGTAGCGTCAGGCTGGACATGACGACCGCGGCCCTTCTCGCCCTGTTCGCGTGCGCGCTGGCATGGCCAGCCCCACGCCTGCTGGCCGCCGCCCGTTGGCCGCACCGCTGTCCGCGCGCCGCGATCGTGCTGTGGCAGGCGATCGGCCTGGCCGGTGGGGTGTCCGCACTGCTCGCCGCGGCGGCGTTCACCGTGGCCCCGTTGTCGCAGGGCATCCCCGCCGCGATGGCCGACCACGCGGCCAACCTCCTGGCCGGCGACCCACTCGTCGGGCTCGGCCGGATGAATCTCATCGGTCTCGCGATCGCGGCCGCGCTGGCCGCCCGGCTGTTCGGCGTGTTGGCCGTGTCGACGGCGGCGACGCTGCGCGAACGTCATCGGCACCGGCACCTCGTCGATCTGGCCGGTCACCGGCACCGCGACCACCTGCCCGATCACGCACATGGTCCCGCACACGGACGCAGCGCCGGCCACGGCCAGCCCGCGGAGTCAGGAAAGCCGGCAGGCGTCCCGAACGCGGGCCACGCCAGCCCGGCGGCCGACCCGGCAGGGCCAGTTGGCGACCCGGCAGTGACAGTAGGCGCCCCTGCCGGGCCAGCGGGCGGACCGGCAGGGCCGATGGGCCTGACGGGCGGCGGTGCCGAGCGCCCCGGCGACGGGTGTTCGCTGTGCCTGCACCGGGAACGCAGCGCCGCCCGGCTGCGCATCCTCGACCATCCGGTCGCCGTCGCCTACTGCGTTCCCGGCGGGCGGCACGCGCGGGTCGTGGTCTCCGAGGGGCTGTTGCGGACGCTTACGCCGGAGGAGCTAGACGCCGTCCTCGCGCACGAGGAGGCGCACGTCGCCGGCCGGCATGACCTGGTGATCCAGCCCTTCATGGCCTGGGAGCGCACCTTTCCGTTCCTGCGCCCCGCCCGCGAGGCCACCGCCGCGGTGTCGCTGCTGGTCGAGATGCTCGCGGATGACGCCGCCGCACAGCGGACCAGTGGGCGCACGCTGGCGCGGGCACTGGCCCGGCTCGGGGTGACCCGTGCCGCGGTGCCCGCCGGCACGCTGGGGGTGACCGGCATGCCGCCGGGCACCGCCCCCGAGTCACTGGCGGCGCTGGGCGTCGGCGGGGCCGGCCGCCTCGTCGCCACGATGACCACCTTTCTCGGCGAAAGCTCCGGCGCCCAGCGGCGCAGTCCCGTGCACACCCCTGTTGTCACCCGGATCTCCCGGCTGCTCGACCCCCCGACGGTCCCGATCTGGCTGCCCGGCGCGGCCTACCTCACCGCGGTGGCGGTGTTCCTCGCCCCGGTCCTGTTGCTGCTCCTCTGAGGGACGTCCTTTGACCAGTCGCCCCGGCCCGTCGTCGCCCGCATCGGAACCAGACGGCCCCGCGGCCGGCGCRCAGGCGGGGCCAAAGTCGCAACCACCACCAAAGTCACCACCGACGTCACCGCCACCAACGCCGACGCCAGCGCTGGCCTCGTCGCCGTCGTCGCGGAGCCAGGCTCAGGATCCGGGTGGTTTCTCCGGCGGTGTCTCCTCCGACACTCGCCACGCGGCAGTACGCGCCGACGTGCGCCGGCTGGGAACGCTGCTCGGTGAGGCGCTCACCCGCCACGAGGGCGCCGAGCTGCTCGACCTGGTCGAACGGGTCCGGCTGCTGGCCCGCGGTGAGGACGCCGGCGCCGAGCTCGCCGCGGTGCTCGACGAGGTCGACGCATCCAGGGCGATTCCGCTGGCCCGGGCGTTCAGCGCCTACTTCCAGCTGGCCAACATCACCGAGCAGCTGCACCGCTCACGGGAGATCTCCGACCGGTCGAGCGGGCGGCTGCAGGCGCTCACCGAGCAGATCGCCGACGCGGTGGCCGACGGCAGCCTGGACCCGGGCCTGCCCGCCGAGGTGATGCGGCGCCTTGAGCTCCGGCCGGTGTTCACCGCGCACCCCACCGAGGCCAGCCGACGCTCCGTGCTGGACACCCTGCGCGGCATCGCGGATCTGCTCGACGCCGCCGACGACCCGCGCCGCCCCGGCGCCGACGACGAACGGCTGGCCCGGCGGCTCGCCGAGATGGTGGACGTCCTGTGGCAGACCGACGAGCTGCGGGTCGAGCGGCCCAAGCCGGCGGATGAGGCCCGGTCCGCCACGTACTACCTGGGGTCGATCATCACCGAGGTCCTTCCGGACCTGCTGGAGGACCTGGACCGGGCGCTGGCCCGGATCGGCGTGGAGCTGCCGGTCACCGCCCGCCCGCTGACGTTCGGCTCGTGGGCGGGCGGCGACCGGGACGGCAACCCGAACGTCACCCCGGCCGTCACCCTTGAGGTCCTGAACCTTCAGCACGAGTTCGGCATCAGGGTGCTCACCACGGCGCTCGACCGGCTGGTCCGCGAGCTGACCGCGTCCACCCGGGTCGTCGGGGAGATCAGTGCCGGGCTGCGGGCCGCGCTGGCAGCGGACCGGGCGGCGCTGCCCGAGGTGTACGACCGGTTCATCCGGCTCAACGCCGAGGAGCCCTACCGGCTCAAATGCAGCTTCATCCTGGCTCGGCTGGCCGCCACCCGGGCCAGGCTCGCCGCCGGCTCCCCGCATGTGCCGGGCAAGGACTACCTGCGGATCACCGAGCTGGTGGACGAACTGGAGCTCATGCGGGCCTCCCTCGCCGCAAGCCACGGTGAGCTGGTGGCGAACGGGCCGCTGCTGCGCGCGATCCGGACCGCGAACGCCGCCGGGCTGTCGTTGGCGACACTCGACATCCGTGAGCACGCCGACGCCCATCACGCGACCCTCGGCGCGATCTACGACCAGCTCGGCGAGCTCGACGTCCCCTACGCCAGCCTGGACCGACCAGCCCGGCTCGCACTGCTGGTGGCGGAGCTGGCGGGGCGCCGACCGCTGCTGGGTGCGGTCCCGCCGCCGCTGCCGGAACGCGCCGCGCGGACCTTCGAGCTGCTCACCACGGTGCGCCGGGCGCTGGACCTGTACGGCGACGGTGTCATCGAGAGCTACATCGTGTCGATGACCAGAGGCGTCGACGACATCCTCGCGGTGGTCGTCCTCGCGCGGGAGGCGGGGCTCGTCGGCACGGGCCGCTCCGCGGGAGCGGAAACCGGCACGGGCACCGCGGCCGGCTCGGGCACCGCGGCCGGCTCGGGCACCGCGGCGGGCACCAGCACCAGCACGAGCACGAGCACCGGCGGCGCAGCGGGCACGGGCGGGGCGTGGGCGCGCATCGGGTTCGTCCCGCTGTTCGAGACCGTCACCGAGCTGAGGGCGGCGGGCAGCCTGCTCGAGCGGCTGCTCGCTGATCCGTCCTACCGCTCGCTGGTCGCGGCGCGTGGTGACGTGCAGGAGGTCATGCTCGGCTACTCGGACTCGTCCAAGGATGCCGGCATCACCGCGTCCCAGTGGGAGATCCACAAGGCGCAGCGCGAGCTGCGGGACACCGCGCGGGCCCACGGCGTCGTCCTGCGGCTGTTCCACGGCCGGGGCGGCTCGGTCGGCCGCGGCGGCGGCCCCTCCGGGGAGGCGATCCTCGCCCAGCCGTACGGCACCCTGGACGGGCCGATCAAGGTCACCGAGCAGGGTGAGGTGATCTCGGACAAGTACATCCTGCCCAGCCTCGCCCGGCAGAACCTGGAGATCGCCCTGGCCGCGGTGGTCGAGGCCTCGGTGCTGCACCGGACCTCGCGGCAGCCCGACCAGGTCCTCGCCGGCTGGGACGACACGATGGCCGCGGTCTCGGAAGCGGCGCAGGGCGCCTACCGGGCGCTGGTGGCCGATCCCGCACTGGTGCCGTTCTTCCTCGCCGCGACGCCCGTCGACGAGCTGGGGAACCTCAACATCGGTTCCCGGCCGGCGCGGCGGCCCGGCGGCACCGGGGGGCTCGCCGACCTGCGGGCCATCCCGTGGGTGTTCGGCTGGACGCAGTCACGGATCCTGCTGCCCGGCTGGTTCGGGGTCGGCTCCGGCCTGGCCGCGGCGCGTGCGGCCGGAGCCGGCGACGAGCTGGCCGAGATGTACCGCTCATGGCACTTCTTCCGCACCTTCCTCGGCAACGTCCAGATGACGCTGGCCAAGGCGGACCTCACGATCGCGCGCCACTACGTGTCCACCCTGGTCGATCCCGAGCAGGCCGGCCTGCTCGACGTCATCCGGGCCGAGTACGACCGCACGGTAGGCGAGGTCCTGGGCGTCACCGGCCAGTCGGAGCTGCTGGAGACCGCACCCGTGCTGCGGCACACCCTGCAGGTCCGGGACGTCTATCTCGCTCCGCTGCACGCCCTGCAGGTGTCGCTGCTGGCCCGCACCCGGGCCGCCGGCGACGACGCGGATCCCCGCCTGCGTCGCGGCCTGCTGCTGACCATCAACGGCATCGCCGCCGGCCTTCGCAACACCGGGTGACGCCGCTGACACCCCTGACCCCAACGACACCGCTGACGTCAACGACACCGCTGACCCCGACGACACCACCGACGCCGCTGACACCACCGCGTCGGCGACGCGTGGGCGGCGAGGAGCGGTCGTCAGGCCCAGGATTAGGGTGGCCGCGCTGGCAGCGACGACGACCCACCGGCCGGCCGGGCTCATCGCATCGATCACGGTCGTCGACTCGCCTCCGCCCCCAGCCCCACCCGCTGCCGCCGTGACGGTGACCGCCGTGACGGTGACCGCCGTGACGGTGACCGCCGCGACGGACCCGACCAGTGCGACGCCCAGCGACTGGCCGACCTGACGGCTCGTCGAGGCGACCGCCGCGGCCACCCCCGCCTGCTCGACCGGCATGCCGGAGACCGCGGTGTTCGTGATCGGCGCGTTCACCAGCCCGAAGCCCGCCCCGAACACCGTGTAGGCGGTCAGCAGCTGCCCGGTCGAGCTGCCGGCGTCGAAGCCGACCATCGCGAGGCTGCCCAGCGTGAGACCGACCCCCGCCGCGAGCAGCGAAGGCCTGGGGCCGAACCGCGCGACCGCCCGCCCCGACAGCGGCGCGCCGATGATGATGCCCGCCGCCATCGGCAGCGTCACCAGGCCCGCGTGCAGCGGTTGGTAGCCGCGGACGTCCTGCAGGTAGATGGTGTTGAGCAGCAGCGAGCCGCCGAGCGCCCCCAGCGCGCACACCGCGGTCAGCGTCGCCCCCGAGAACGACGCGACGCGGAACAGGCGGACGTCCAGCAGCGGTTCCTCGCGGCGGGACTCGTAGCGCACCAGCAGCGCGACCGCGACGCCGGTGGCGGCGAGCAGGCCGAGCGTCCTGGCGGATGTCCAGCCAGCTTCAGGCGCGGCGATGAGCGAATACGTCAACGCGGCGAGAATAAAGATCACGAGTACCTGGCCGACCGCGTCCAGGCGCCGTGGCCGCGACGCGCGCGACTCCGGCACGTACAGCTGGGCCAGGGTCAGGGCGATCAGGCCGATCGGGATGTTGATCCAGAAGATCGAACGCCAGCCGACCCACTCGACCAGAACACCGCCCAGTACCGGGCCGAGTGCCATGCTGATGCCGACCACAGCGCCCCAGACGCCGATGGCCCGCGCCCGCTCGCGCGGGTCGGTGAACGTGTTCGTGATGATCGACATCGCCACCGGGTTGAGCATCGAGCCGCCGACGGCCTGCACCATCCGGAACGCCACCAGCCAGTGCAGGCTGGGCGCGATGCTGCACAGCAGGGAGCCGAGGGTGAACAGCGCGAGACCGGCCTGAAAGATCCGGCGGCGGCCGAGCCGGTCCCCCATCGAGCCGGCGAGCATGAGCAGGCTCRCCAGCACGATGGTGTAGCCGTCGATGGACCACTGCAGGCCGGCGGGGGACGCGTCGAAGTCACGCCGCAGCGAGGGCAGCGCGATGTTCACGATCGTGTTGTCGAGCCCGACGATGAGCAGGCTCATCGAACAGATCCCGAGCACGGCGAACCTTCGGTTCCTGCTCAGTTCGACTTCGACCATCGGACGGATCACCTCCGGGGCGGATGTCGGCTCTGCACCCCTTGCAGCACCCGGGGCCAATTGTTTAGCTTATAGCAACTAACGGATGAGGCTTCCCGGATCTTTCGCCTCGCCCCGGATCGCCCCGCCCACCCACCTCAGGCACCCGGGCACCACGCGCCGCCGCCACCGCCTCCCCTGCCGCCCTCTGCCGCCGCTGCCGCCGCCACCGCCTCACCGCCACCGCCGAATGCCGATCCCACTGGCCGCTGCCGCCGTCGAGCCAGATCTGAGGATCCTGGTCACCCCAGAAAGCGCGTAGCGCACACCCACCCGCCGCGCGGCGACCCACCGGGCATCCCACGCCGCCACGCAGGCCCAGCAATTCACACCAATAGCGGCAATCGGGCACTTGACGATCCGCAATAAGTGCGGATTTCGGTCGCTGCAGCAGCCACAATCATCACTTCTTGCTCGGACGAAGTGGCGGCAGCGGACGCCCGAGGCTCGGGATCCCACGACCGGCTCCAGAACGACCAGAATCCCCAGGTCCTCGGACTCGCCGAGCGGGAGCGGGCGGCCCTTGTCGGCCATGCGGCGCCGGCCAAGCGGTGTGGACGCGGAAACGCCGGTACGCCCGGACGTCTTGTGAACGTCACGGGCGCACCGGCGTCATACCCAGGGCGGTAGCCCCAGCCCTGATCCACACCTCACCCAGCCACAGCCAACCCACAAAGGCCGCGCGACACCGGATCAGCGCATAGATCGATCAACTCAGACCTTGTGACCCCAGCACGGCTTCGAACTCACCCACGGGCTCGAACCCTGCTGCGCATACAGAATATGCGCACGCTTCCACTGCTCAGCCACACTCGCGTTCTGCGGCAGACCCTTACCACCCACC